>NZ_JAUBVR010000151.1:0-4637 GCF_036705955.1 Microcoleus sp. A6-C6
TTAAGATATTTGTAGAATCAAATAAGTTATACACTGTCGAAAAATTAAGATTTACCGCAACTTATTGAGCGGATACCACCACATCCTCATATATAGCATCCATACTCGTGCGAAAATGAACACTAGCTAAGCAAACTTCGCTTCCGGGCGTGTAAGACTGCAAAACCCACAACCCCTCAGCATTGCGCCGAAAACACTCCACTCGCTGCCGTTTTTGGTTAATTAATACGTACTCCTGAAGCGTTTCTAATTCCTGATAATCAGCAAACTTATCTCCGCGATCAAATCCTTCAGTTCCATCAGACAAAACCTCGACAATTAAACAAGGATATCTTTTATAAGATTGAAATGCTTTGTCCCGTTCATCGCAACTTACCATCACGTCGGGATAGTAGTAAAGATTCTTAGATTCAATCCTCGCTTTCATGTCTGACATATAAATACGGCAGCCACTACCCCGAACATGATTTCTCAACAGTGCAAATAAGTTGCCGGCGACAGTCACATGAGCATCACTCGCACCCGCCATTGCGTAGACTTCGCCCCGAATATACTCATGCTTGATGGGGCTGAGTTCTTCTAATTTCAGGTATTCTTCTGGGGAGATGTAATTTGGGCTTTTATTGGCAATCATTGCTTTTTCAGAATGAATTGTTTGATGATTCTAGTATCCGCGATCGTATTATACCACAATCATTCTGTTTTTAAGCTAGCAATCTGTTGAGCAAACCACATGGCTGCACTGCCATTTGTTTCTGCATTTAAGCGTTCCAAAGTTTGATTCAACAAACAAATTGGCAATCCTGAAAGTGCTAGAGAAGTCTCGCATTCCTGATACTTGCCGTTTGACTGCAACTGAAAGGCAAAAACTCGCAAACCTTTAACGTCAACTACCCAATATTCAGGAATTCCCAAATCGGCATAGAGATATTTTTTCTCATCTAAATCTATTGTTAAAGTTGTGTCAGCAATTTCGCCAACTAAATTAGGAACTCGCCACTGTTCTAAATTAATGTAACGCCGCTCTCCTGTTTGCCAAGTTGGGTATTCGCTCCCCACGTAAACCATTAAATCTGGTGATGCAGCTTGCTTTTTAGGTTTTTCTAGCAAGCAGCCGCCCAGGGAACTGTATATCTGTTCTGGTACTTGACTAAACCAGATAGCGAATAACATTGGAAACAAGTTATTGATGATGGCGTGATTGATTCCTTCTCTTGCTATATCAATGACTAAGAGCCGATCGCAATTAAAGCACAATCCGATGTGATCATTATCGTTGGGAGCATCGCGATAAGCCAAGTAATCTTCCCAAGTGGCGGTTTTACCTTGAGATGTAGTTGTCGTAATATCTGTTTGAATAACTCTTGATATTGAGGCGGTCATGGCATTTGCGGGGATTTTTAAATTATTCTATTTATACCTTAGCAAATGCGGTGCGCAGTGCACACCCTACGTACTTTAAATCAGGTGCGCAGCATTTAATTCTTCAGTCCGCGGAGGCGGACATTGTTTGTGTAGTCGCGGTTTCAACCGCCGACTCCGATCTTCAGTCCGCGGAGGCGGACATTGTTTGTGTAGTCGCGGTTTCAACCGCCGACTCTGATCTGCCGACTCTGATCTGCCGACTCTGATCTGCCGACTCTGATCTGCCGACTCTTATTTTTAGCAAATAAGGTGCGCACTGCGCACCCTACTAATTTTTAGCTAATTTCTAGCCTCTATTCTTCTCCGACCAAATGCGAGTTGGCAATCCCCAAACGTAGACAAATCCTTCGGCCGCTTTGTGGTCGAATTCGTCCTCTGCGCCGTAGGTTGCTAAGTCGAAACTGTACAGCGAATTTTCCGATTTGCGACCGACTATAGTGGCATTTCCTTTGAACATTTTTAGACGTACGGTTCCAGTTACTCGCTTTTGCGTGTCCTGAATAAATGCGTCTAAAGCAGTTTTTAAAGGGTTGTACCAAAGACCATTGTAAATCATTTCGCTGTAGGTTTCTTCGATGCCGCGCTTGTATCGCGTGACATCTGCTGTCAATGTCAAACTTTCTAAGTCTCGGTGCGCGTGCATTAATACTAAAATCGCTGGTGTTTCGTAAATCTCCCGCGATTTAATCCCGACTAGGCGGTTTTCAATCATGTCGATACGCCCGACTCCGTGATTTCCAGCTATTTCGTTGAGTTGGGTAATCAGGGCGACTGGTGATAATTCTTTGCCGTTCAAACTGACAGGCTTTCCGCACTCGAAACCGATTTCTATGTATTCGGGTGTGTTGGGAGTTTGCTCGATCGCCTTTGTCATCAAAAACACCTCTTCCGGCGGTTCCGCCCAAGGATCTTCGAGGATGCCGGCTTCGATCGCCATTCCTAACAAATTGCGATCGATACTATAAGGCGAAGACTTCTTCACCGGCGACGGAATCCCGCATCTTTCGCCGTAGGCGATCGTTTCCTCGCGGCTCATTTTCCACTCCCGCGCCGGTGCTAAAATCTTAATCTTGGGATTCAGTGCGCCGATCGACACATCAAACCGTACCTGATCGTTTCCCTTACCCGTACAACCGTGGGCGATCGCATCTGCACCGTATTTTTCCGCAGCTTCTACTAACAATTTAGCAATCAGCGGGCGGGCTAGCGCCGTAGAAAGCGGATACCGATTTTCGTAAAGCGCGTTAGCTTGAATTGCTGGAAACGCATAATCCTTGACAAATTCCTCGGTAGCATCGATTACCAACGATTCCGAAGCACCAGATGCCAAAGCTTTCTTGCGGATTGGTTCCAATTCGTCTCCCTGTCCCAAATCCGCCGCCAGAGTAATTACCTCTTCGACTCCCCACTCCTTCATCAAGTAAGGAATGCAGACGGAGGTATCGACTCCGCCCGAATATGCTAGCACAACTTTTTTAGCGCGACTCATTTGTATTTACATCCTGAATTTAACTTAATACGCTTGGGTTAAAACTGTTTATTGCCCGGATATCCCGCTAAATCCCCCTTAAGAAGGGGGACTTTGATCAATTTCTTGTCCCCCCCTTTTTAAGGGGGGTTAGGGGGGATCTGGCTTAACCCAACCGTATTGGAATTTAACCAACTTTGTATTATGCACCTAATTGAGATCGATTCTTGTCAGCAATCGTACAGATTTAGATATTCTTTTTTTGCTAAGGTTGGCGATTTCGCGGCCTAGTTGCTGCGAAAAATCTGCTACCGTGGGATACGGTAACTGTGGCGATGGGGAAAAGTTGTGTTTTTTAGTGTTGTGATTCCGACGTACAATCGTAAACCGATTTTGGAAAAATGTCTACTGGCTCTGGAAAATCAGCAGTTTGGTAGTAGTGTCACAGATTATGAGGTGATTGTAGTCGATGACGGCTCGACGGATGGGACGATCGAGTGGTTGAGCACCGATGCCGAGTTTTTACCCCATGTGCGATCGATCGCCCAATCTCACCAAGGCCCAGCCGCCGCCCGGAATTTAGGCGTTGAAAATGCTAAGGGCGAGACAATTATTTTTATTGACAGCGATTTAGTTGTAACAAAGCATTTTTTACAAGCACACGCAGATGCTTTACTACAGGGCTACAAAGATACTGATGCGGTTTTTACTTACGGCAGCGTGATTAATACTTGCAATTTCGACAATCCCACCTCGGAACCTTACAAAATAACGGATTTTTCGGCGGCTTATTTTGCTACAGGAAATGTGGCCATCGCCCGCCACTGGCTGCTGGAAGCTGGACTGTTTGACAATCGCTTTCAACTGTATGGATGGGAAGATTTAGAATTGGGTGTCAGGTTGAAAAAATTAGGTTTAAAACTGATTAAATGTCCGCAGGCTGTAGGCTATCACTGGCATTCAGCTTTTAACCTAGATCAAATACCAGGCATGATTGACCGAGAAATTCAGCGCGGGAGAATGGGAGTTTTGTTTTATCAAAAACACCCAAGTTGGGAAGTAAAGCTAATGATTCAAATGACTTGGCTACACCAAATACTGTGGGGAGTTTTGTCTTTGGGCGGGATGCTGAATGAGCGGACGATGACTCCTTTTTTGCAGTGGCTAATTGACCAAGGCAAACCGCAGTTAGCTTTAGAAATAGCTCGAATTTTTCTGAATTGGTATAATGTTAAAGCTGTGTATGCTGCTTACGGTGAATGTAAGGCTGATGCAAAAGTTTCATAAATTAGCCCGCCCAAACAACATATCACATACGATCAGAGCTTGTCAGGGCTTGTGTATTTGCTGAAAGAGAGTCAGTATATTTACGCAAAAAACACAAGTCCGAGCAATCCAATAAATACAGGTAAAACAGGGCTTTAAACATTGTAAAAGTTTGGCGTTTAATGTAAAGTTGCGTGCTGAGCCGGTGATTTGAGGAATATCGGCTGTTTTCTCGATCGCCTGGGATAATTTTATGCCCACAAATTTTAAAAATGCAGACATTCTTGATACAATTATTACAAATATCAGGGGTAATCTATCTTAGCGAGCGATCGGACAGTGCCACTGCCTCAAGCGAAAGGGATACTGAGAGTCTGATTTATGCTGCCATAGCTGATAAAAGGTAAGGATTCAGGTAAAAAATAGTTGATTGAGAGCCGAAAAATATGGTAATGTAGTCAGATGAGCGAAAAGCCAG
>NZ_JAUBVR010000152.1:0-4608 GCF_036705955.1 Microcoleus sp. A6-C6
CTTGATTGTGTGAGTTATAAAATTATCCTATGTATTCAATTACTGTAATTAAATTTCACTACATATTTATTACTACCCGCGAGAATATCATGAATGTTATGTTTACTGGGAGTGATTTAATTATTTCTGTTTCTTTGTTTTGATTTTGGGGATTTTTGTATTCCCCATGTAAGTGGAATGATGTAGAATCTAAGTGAGCATATTTTAGATCTATTTGAAACTTCTTAATCGCCGCTAACACAATTTCCATAAATATTTTATTCAATCCATATTTATATAATTTATCCATGACTCTTCCAATTTTATCATCATTTATATAATCCGCTTTAATCCCCGTGCCTAACAAGGTTTCGATTCCTTTGTCTTCAAAAAACTGACTAAATAGATACAAAGGTCTTGACCCAAACCCTAATCCATTGATTAAAATAGCTTTTACTAATATTCCTGCTGAAATTTTTTCCCGAACATCTATTCCTAATTGAGAGTTGATTATTTCAACTATTCCTATCTCATCAATGAGTCCAGCTACTATTCCTAAGTGATCGATATTTTTGATTTTAATTTCTGAAGCTGGGGACATTTTTTTAGCTATATAATATTTTTGACTTTTTTTATTGTCTCACTTTTTGACCTCAAATTTCCTAAGTATTTTTACTTATTCATTCCAGCCTAGCAATGTACTATTCTATGTAGTGTTATTGAAGTGCGGAGTGTGGGTTACAAATATTCTTTGATTTTGCCCACGAATTTGCTGTTTTGTAGTAATAAGAAATTTGGGGAGGTCGCCTAATTGGAATGGCACCGTAAAAACTAGGTAAAGCGGCTCTCAAAAGGACGATCGCGTTTGTTGAGTAGGGTAAAAAGTTGCTTCGCGACGTTCCCTGAAACCGCAAACTGGCAGCGGGTTGCAGAGGCACTGAAAGGAATTAACAGTCCGAGATGGGGGCAGTTCCCGTCTGCTTGCGGGCAGTAAGGAAGCGCGTTTCCTGAAAGCTGCTGTCGATCGATGCGGGTTCGAGTCCCGTCCTCTCCATTCGTGATTCAAAAGCGACGAGTTTCAACCCGTACTCTGACAGTTAAAGCATAGATACTCGGCAGTTAACCGACTCAAATCAATGCTTTACGCCCTTGCGCGGGTTTGAACCTCAGTTGCTGTTAAGGTTGACATCCCGATCGCAACTGCCGATCGGGCGCAGTCTGGTCATCAACTGCTTCAGCAAGAAGCCATTGCTGTTCCAAGCTGTATAAGGAGTAGCCCCTTGTCCCTTCAGGCACAAGGTTTGTCGGGCTTTGTTGTGGCAAATAGTTGCCAGCAGGCTAACGACAGCCACTAAGCCGAGTTCATCGACAAGGGCTTCGAGTTGATCTTGAGTCATAAGTACACCTCCAGGGTTGACTATTCCTGAAATATACCATATAGTACCTTTAAAGGGTACTTAAAGTATACTAATAGTTACTTAGACTCTGGTTCATCCACGAGGTTGTATTCCTTGACGGCCGCCATGACTAGCAGAGTGGACATAGGAACTCCTGTCTGCTGGGAGATTTTTCTCAGTTTTTCGTGCAAACTCTTGGGAACTGTGACTTTAATCACAGCAGTCTCTTCTTTGTCGGCCATTTTCAGCAGTCATATTTAGTTGACATCAGCTTATCTTCTTTCGGAGTACCGATCGCCCTTTCCGACGATCGACTGTAGGGATGCGGGCGATCGCGCACTTGAAAAGCGCTACTGCTAGGATGGTTTCAGCCTTGGTGATTCCCAAAACTTCTTAAAAAACGTTAAATATGAGAAAACTAATATATTACGTTGCTTGCACCGTTGACGGTTTTATTGCTCGCGAAGATGGCTCATTTGATTGTTTTCCGATGTCAGGAGAACATTTTGCCGATTTGTTCGATCGCTTTCCCGAAACTATTCCGGCGCACCTTCACGAAGCACTAGGCATTCGCGCGGGAAACAAGCAGTTTGATGCTGTTTTGATGGGACGCAAAACCTATGAAGTCGGGCTAAATGTGGGTTTACTAATCCTTATCCCAGCTTGAAACAGTATGTCTTTTCGCGCAGTATGCCAGCCAGCCCAGATCGGAATGTTGAACTCGTTTCCGACAATCCAGTTGGATTGGTTCAGGAATTGAAGCAGGAAACGGGTAAAGATATCTGGCTGTGCGGTGGCGGTGAGTTAGCGGCAACTCTTTTTTCTGAGATTGACGAGATGATTGTCAAGTTGAATCCGGTAGTCATGGGGGCGGGAATTCCGATGTTTGCGAGGGCGATCGCACCGACGAATCTGGAACTAGGCGATCGCCAAATTTACAGCAACGGTTTCATGCTGCTGCATTATCGAGTTAAACACGGCGACGATTAAAACTTAGGTTAAATTATGATTAATTTAAAACAGTTCAACTATTATCTCGTGCTCGATCTTGAAGCAACCTGCTGCGACAAAGGATCGATCGCCCGAAATGACATGGAAATTATCGAAATTGGAGCAGTGATGATAAAATCCACAACACTAACCATCGTTGATGAATTTCAAAGCTTCGTCAAACCCATACGCCATCCCATTCTTACCGAATTTTGCACGTCATTAACATCGATCGCCCAAACGCAAGTCGAGATCGCCCCAACTTACCCAGAAGCAAGCGCTATGCTGAAAAACTGGCTGTCTGGCTACTCAAACGGTGTATTTGGTTCCTGGGGCGACTTCGATCGCAAACAATTTAAAAAGGATAGCAACTTTCATCAACTCCCTTTTCCCATTGCTTATCCTCACGTCAATCTCAAAAAAGTGTTTTCAGAAACCCAAGGTTTGCCAAAACGGTACGGCATGGAAAAAGCCTTAGAACTTGCGGGTTTACCTCTAGAAGGAACTCATCACCGAGGGATTGATGATGCTAGAAATATCGCTAAATTGTTGCCTTATATTTTAGGTGATAAAATGCTGGGCTGAGTTGTCATATTTATTCAATTACATAATTTTTTGATTGATAAGTCAACCGCAGATACAAAGCGGATAAACACCGATTAACGCAGATAATTGCCAGACAAGAAAGTGAATGAATACAAAGTTTTTTGGGCGTTGCTTAATCAGGGTATGAAATAAATAATTTTAAAATCCAGAAGCTTTGTAGACGCTGGTTTTTATGAATTGCATATTTAGCCTTTCATACCGTAAATCAGCAACGCCGTTTTTTGTATTCATCTGCGTTCATCTGCGTTCATCTGCGGTTAAAAATAAAAAACTTGGAAACTGCTGCTGTGTGGACGGCGACTGGTTTGGAAAACCAGAGTGCAGCGATAAGCTGTAGAGGTTCGACTCCTCCATTTTCCGTTTGAGCAGTTGTAAGATGGTGAGTGTGGCGATCGCTAGTCAATAGAAATAACGTTCGTGCCTGCACAACACAGTTGCGTTCAATAAACGCATGATGCTACAATAAGTAGATGAATTGTGAGTGGGATGAACATAAAGCAGCGGCAAATCGGTCAAAGCACGGAGTCTCATTTGAAGAGGCAAAAACTGTTTTTGACGATCGGCTATATGTCGATTTCTACGATCCCGACCATTCTGATGAGGAAGATCGATATATTATTATTGGAGCATCGCGCCGAGGTCGTTTATTAATAGTGTCGTATACGGAAAGGGGCGATGCAATTCGTTTAATTAGCGCCAGAGAAGTAACAAGAGGGGAGCGAGAAGTTTATGAAGAAGGTTGAAACAGATATGGAAGATGAGCTGCGATCGGAATACGATTTGAAGAGCTTGCGAGTGAGAAAGTTAGGCCCTGGACGGAAGAGTTTTGGCGGGCTGAACGTTCATCTGGAACCTGATGTTGCAGAAATGTTTCCTGACTCTGAAGCAGTGAATGAAGCTCTAAGATTTTTGATGAGAGTTATGAAAGACAATAAGTATTCTGTCGGTAATATTAGAGGCGATGGCTAGAAGTTACTGAGGGCGATCGCGATCGAACAAGGTATGCGTTTTGCCATTCGCGAGGGCGATCGTACCGTCGGTGCGGGTGTCGTCTCCAAGATTCAGCGGTAGCGTTTTGCTGAATTTACAAGTACCAGAAAAGCCAAACCTATTCGGGTCATTGGCTTTTCTGTTTGGTTGTTTATTGTGTAAAGCGCCCTCAATCGCGAAATCGCGGCCGATTCCCTACGGGATAGCTTCGCCGATCGCACTTTTTGCAGTTCCGGTAACTTGAAAGCCAAAACAATATCTGCTTCGGGAATTCCCGCCGCCATCAACTCGTAAGCAACTCCATCTTCCGTACCGTCGTGTTCGATCCAAAGTTTATTGTCGATAATTTCAATGTGGATCAGATTTCCATAGATGCGATAACCGTTTTGCCAGCCTGTTTCGACTAACAAATAGCGATCGTGCTTTTCGTCTAATACTAATTTGACCTCCGCTAGGTCGTCATTACCGAGAAAATCGATATATTCTTGGAGAAGTTTTTCAACGATGCTGCGATATTGAAGGTTCACTGAATCCATTGCACGATCGCCTCCTCTGCTGGCTCGAAGGTAAGTGACATACTCCTACGCCAACTGAGTACAGTATGGCGTAGGCTTCTCAGTGACTCCAGCTATTGCTTCGGACATTG
>NZ_JAUBVR010000020.1:0-82437 GCF_036705955.1 Microcoleus sp. A6-C6
CCCAAACGGCTGTGCTTTAACTCTATAATTTCTATTTGTCAAGTACAATTTATACCAAATTAGATGAGCTTACCCTGCTAAATGAACTTGTTCGCGAAACCACGCTAAAACCTCATCATCTAACCAGATTGCGATCCGAGTTTTCCCAGGTAGTGTTGGATCGATCGCCCCTCGCTTACCCCGACTAAAATCATACTTTGTTTCCATAACTATTCCTCCTCGTACTGCTCTCGCTATGTTGGCTTTGCTACGAATGCCGGATAGGTTTTGTGTGCATCTGCATAAATCCTAAGTGCTACAGACATTTGCTGTTGGGCACTTTCTCCTTGTGCCTGAAACCAAGCAAATGTTTCAGCATCGACTTGAACTGGCATAGTAATAGCCGACTGAGGCATTCGTAATTGCCCTCTAGTAAAGAACTCCTCCGATAGTGGTGGAATATCGGAAGTATCGATATCTTCATCGCTCATTGCGTCGATTCTAGCCCAGTCGGTTTTTGAGGTATTGTTCATAGCATCTGCGTTCATAAGACAGTGATTTTCGTAATGAGATAATGCGAACTGTTTCCTCATCAGGTTCCGTGTAGACAACAACTACAACTCGTCCATCAAGTAAACCAATACCGATACATCGATCTTCACCATAATCATCCCGCTCATCTAATTCGACAACCATCGGTCGGTTGAAGATACGAAAAGCATCAGCGAAGTCAAACCCATGCTTTGCAAGGTTGCTTTTGTTTTTGCGATCGTCCCACTCAAACTTCATGAACTTAAGTCTAGCACATGAGCCAAGTTTAGAGCAAAAGTACCAAGATTTGACCACCAAGCAGAATTAAAATTCGATCGCCCTTTGCTTACCCTGACTAAAATCATATTCTGCTTCCATGACTATTCCTCTCCCTCTTCTTTCTCTTCCTCTGTGCCCTCTGCGCCCTCTGCGGTTCCTTCAATCTTTCCTATATTAATCTCAATCTTTTTATGCTGGCGTTCCGAAGCAGATTTTTGCAACATTTTCAACCGTTCCGGGTCAGCATCCGATCGCCAAAACAACCTATGACCCTTAATTTTAACGCAATTGTCCTCCAAACACTTCACCCATTCCCGATATTTCTTAACCACAGAACCATCAAAAATCCCTAACTTTGCCTCTTGGCGGGTGAGTTTCGCGAACTTTTCGTAATGCGGATAATTAGGATTAACAAAAGCTTCTTTTTTAACTAAAATTGGCGGATTGTACGCATCTGAATAGTCTTCGTAGCTGACAGAAAGGTCGCGCAAATGTATGTGCATAGCCCTGTGGAGGACTGGATGCGGGTTAGTGTCAAAATCGGGATAAAATAAATAGGATATCTGCGGTTTCCGAGTGTGAAATTTGATAATTGTAGCGCCGTCAAGCCTGCCAATTGTGCGGTTAGCGCAGCCTTCGTAGAGTCGCAGCAAAGGGTCGAGTTCTTCTAAACATGAGACGTGAACTGAAAGGGAACCGGGTTGTTTATAGCCGATCGCGCTATCCTCGCAACAATCCGCCACAATATCAGCTTTGCCCAAACTGTATAGCATTAAATCTGCCAAAGTGCAAGCTTTTTGATAACTGTCAAACAAACCCTTAATATCATTGCGGATTTGAGCCGGAAGCCGGCGCATCGAAGGACGCACCGCGTCGTCATCCTGTAGGGAATAGCCCAAACGGTTGAGAGCGAGATATACTAGCAAATCCTGGCGGCGCTTGTCGGCGATTGTCTCCCAATCATCCGCGTCGGTAGCTTGCAAAATCACCCTCCAAGCGCGGTTAAAACTGTGAAATTCCTGCTTAATTGGCGATTCTTCCGCTAATTCGCCTTTCACCGGCAGGCGGCCCCGATCGCTCACAAAAGCCATCAAAGGAGCCAGTATTTCCGCATAATCCTCAAAGCGCTTGACTTGCGATCGCACTCTGGGAGTCGATAAGCGCGATCGAAACCGAGAAGCCCGAAAACCCTCACCCGCCGTCGCATCCCGAAACACAAAATAAATCCCCAAAGCCACAGGAATCGCATCAACACCCAACACTTGGTCTATATAAACCTTCAACTCTTCCTGTTCGTAATACTTCTGAAAAGTATTGCGAGAAGTAATCACCCCATCGCCGTAAGCAATTTGACCGCGAGCCGGATCGTCAATCAAAACCTGAGCCGCCACCACCAATAAACTCTTAGTTAATTCCCAAGCATTCAGCAAAGCTTCTCGGCGTTCCGCCAAAGATTCAATCACATTAATTATATAACCAATATTCACAATATCCGCAGAAATTCGCGGAGTATCCGGCTGATAATATGGGTCCCAACCCGTAGCAGCATAACCCTCTTCCGCAATACATTTAATATCGCCACCGTAACCACAACCGTAATCAAAGAAAGTCATCCCATCAAAAAACAAATCAGATTCCAAAACCAGGCGCACAGGTTTAGAAATAGAGTTTCGCACCATCGCAGCTTTGTGCCGCTCAATTTTAGGATTTGATAACTCGCTATTTTCCTGTTTCAAACATTCGACAACAGCATGATCTTGAATTTCTACACCGCAATATCCCAAATATTTGAGCCAACCATCGCGAGTGCCGATCACGCTAGTATTGTCCAAGAGTCCCCACTTTTGCTCGCTGCGAGTCAGTCGAGCAAATTTTTCGTAATTGGGATAATCCGCAGTTACAAAAGTTTCCTTTCGGTGCAAAACCGGGGGATTTTCGCTGTTGCTGTAATCGAAATATTTAACTTCCCCAGTTTCCAGATTAATTTGGATGCTGGCTTGCAAAGCAGGGTGAGCATCTGTATCGAAATCGGGGTAAAAAAGATAAGAGATTTTAGGTTGCTGGAGTGAGAATTTAACTAAATTTGCTTCATCAATATTTTCGAGATGCTGTCTGGCGCAATTTTCGTAAATTCTAAGTACAGGGTTGAGTGCGGATAAAGCGGAAATGTGAATATAAAAAGCTGTTGGTAATTTTTTACCGATTTTGCTTTCTCGACAGCAGCGAGCTACTTTTGCTACCAGATTTTCAACATAAAAAATATCAATTTCGTCGGACGGACACGGCACAGCATTTACAGAAGTTTCCCCAGAAATAGCATTGTTTTCATACAATAAAACTTCCTGAGCAAAAGCCCTCAAAGGCGTTAGAATTTCTCCATTGTTTTCTAATGAATCGGTATATAAAATAGGGTTTGTATCGGTATCGTAAGTCATAGATAAACTCATCGATTTTTTACATTAACCGCAGATAACACAGAGGAAACTGAGCCGGTGCGTCAGGGAGAACATTCTTCGTTTTTTGTCAAAAAATCCGCCCTGACGCACCCTACAATAACTAAAAAACAGACTTAAATATCAACCAAACATTCGAGTTTCTACAAATTTTTTAACCCGTGCTAAATGACTCGACAAACTCACTAATATGTTTTCAACGCCCTCAATAGTTAACAATCCCGAAGCTAGCGGTTCAGATTGAAAGCCTCGCGCTTGATGCTCCAATTGTGCCGCTAAATCCGACATTAGAGCAACTCCCACATTAGCAGCAGTTCCCTTTAGACGGTGTGCTTGATATTCCACAGCTTGCCAATCTCTAGCTTCTACGGCAATTTTGGCAGCAGCTATATCAGCCTGTGCGTTGCCGACAAATGCTTGCAAAAGTCGATCGGGCAATTTAACATTAACCCGTCCGAGTTGCTGCAATCGGTTCCTGTCGAACAGTCCGTCGCAGTCTGCGTGTTCCCAAGCTTGAGGTGCGATCGCCCTTGGTGCCGGCACAGCCACAACTTCCGTTTCTTCCAAAATTTCTGTATGCTTTATTACTAATTGAGGATTTTCTGCCAAATTAATACTTTTAACTCCATACTTATTTTTAAACTCAACATTTTGGGATTCATATTTTTTCAGCGCCGTCGCCAAAGCATCTAAATCTACAGGTTTGCTGAGATAATCGTCCATCCCAGCCGCCAGACACTTTTCTCGTTCCCCCGGCATTGCGTGAGCAGTTAAAGCAATCACAAAAGTATGCCGATCGCCTTTTTCTCGTTCCCTCAACTTTTTTGTCGTTGCATAACCGTCAAGTATTGGCATTTGACAATCCATTAACACCAAATTATAGGCTTTTTCTGCCAGCAAATCCAGCGCTGCTTGACCGTTAGCGGCGCAGTCAGCCTGATAGCCTAAAGCTGCCAATTGTTCGACAATAACTTGTTGATTGATCGGGTGGTCTTCTGCGAGCAAAATTCTCAGCGATGACGGCGAATTAGGAGTTATATATTGAGAATCAACTGCTGGGAAATTGCAAGTATTAGCAGCCTCTAAGCTCCCAAACTCTCCCCTTTCCTTAACCGACGCCAGCAAAGCTTCAAGCAGGCGAGAAGGCCGCACTGGTTCGATTAAATAGCCGCTAAACCCCACACTACAAAGTGCTTCAGCTTTCGCCTGTTCCCGCAAAGCAGTCATGGCGATTAACGAGCCAACTGTTGAGAGCGATCGCACTTTCAAACCAAATTCCTCAGCATCCAAATCCGGCAATTGCAAATCCACCAGCACCGCATCGCAGCATTTTTCCCCTGTCGCCGAATGCCGATCGATCCCGCCCTGAGAATTTTGCAACCAAGTCAAAGCAGCAGCAGCAGTTTCTGCCTCGTCGCAGCGAGCACCCCAACTTTGAGCGAGCGATCGCACCGCCGCCCGCCTCAAAGCGCTTGCAGAGACTACTAATAGCTTCTTGCCCGCAAGTTTGGGAGTCTGAGGCTCAACTTGCAACTGTTTTTCCAAAGGTACAGCGAACCAAAAAGTCGAACCGTTGCCGAGAAAACTGCGCACCCCAATCGAACCTTCCATCATCTCTACTAACTGCTTGCAAATCGCCAAACCCAAACCCGTGCCGCCGTACAGCCTAGTTGGAGAAGCGTCTACCTGAGAAAAAGATTGGAACAGTTTTGTCTGGCCTTCCGGCGAAATTCCCATCCCTGTATCCCGCACCGAAAATAGCAATTTCCCCCCTTGTTTGCAGTCTGCCAGTTGCCGATCCCGCTTGACATTTATGTGAACAAAAACTTGACCGCTATCGGTAAATTTTATCGCATTTCCCGTCAAATTTAGCAAGATTTGCTTCAACCTACCAGAGTCGCCAACTAACTTTTTCGGCACCGAACTGTCAACTAAAATATTTAATTCAATACCTTTTTTTTCTGCCAAAGGCGCTACCATTTCTATCACCGATTCCAGGCAGATATCCAAATCAAAATCAGCCTTTTCTAGCCGGAATTCTCCAGCTTCTATCTTAGAGAAATCGAGGATATCATTAATTACGCTCAGCAAATGTTCAGCACTGTGGTAAATAGTCTGAGCGCACTCCCGTGGTTTCGGTTCCAGAGGAGCGCGCAGCAGCAATTGAGCCATGCCCAAAACCCCATTCATCGGAGTGCGAATTTCGTGACTCATATTCGCCAAAAATTGCGACTTAACCCGGCTCGCTTTCAGGGCTGTTTCCCGCGCTTCCACCAACTCATTAATCTTGTCGGCTACCATCACCATTCCCCCCACTTTCCCGTCGGGATTGTACCAAGGGTGAGCTGCCCAGCGCAGGTACATCACAGAGCCGTCTGCTCGTTCCCAAGCATCTTCGCTCACAGAAACTACCTCACCCTTTAACACTTGTTGATACATCATTTTCCACCGATTTGGCGTATCTGGAAACAATTCGTAATGATTGAGATTAGTCAGGGACTGCCACTCGAAATTAAATTGAGTCAGCCATTGGTGAGAGTTAGCTAAATAGCGCATTTCTGTGTCGAACATCGCCATTGCTACGGGCACGCAGGCAATAATTTGTTTCAGTTGCTGCCGTTCTCTTTCTAGAGCGTATTCGGCTTGTTTGCGATCGCTAATGTCGCTAATCATGCCTGCCATCCGCAGCGCTTTTCCTTGGGAATTTCGCTGAGCTTTTCCCTGAGAAGTGCAGTAGCGGTAAGCACCAGAGGAGTGCAGCAGTCGGAATTCTACATTGTAGTCTATTTGTTGTTCTAAGTGAGCGCCGATCGCCCGGATGATGCCGTCCTTGTCCTCTGGGTGCAGGCGGTGGTAGAGAGCATCCATAGTGCTGCCAAATTGCGATCGCGCCAAACCGATAATTTCCAAAAGGCGATCGTTCCAATAAACCTCATTTTTACTTAAATCCCAATCCCAAATTCCGTCGTTCACTCCCTCTAAAACTAACCTGTATCGTTCCTCGCTTTCCTTAAATTTTTGACTGGTATAAAACGCCTCTGATTCGGCGCGGTAAACGCGAATGGCATTCTGCAAACTGCGGGACAAACTATCAGCAGACATCTTGCCTTTAGCGATATAATCAGAAGCTCCAGCCTTCATCAATTCCACAGCAATTTGTTCATCACCTTGCCCGGTGAGCACAATTAAGGGAACTTTCAGCCCAGATTCCCGTACATTTTTTACCAAACTCAGTCCGTCTCCGTCCGGCAAGCGGTAGTCGAGGAATACGCAGTCAAATTTGCAGTCAAATATCTGATTTAATAGCGAATTTTCTGTTTCCTCAACCTCGCTTAACTGTTGAGATTTATCTGGATGCGAGAGTTTCGCCGCTGCTCTACTAGAACTTTTGCTGACCGATAGTTTTGCCAGAGCATCGGCGCAGTCTTCTGCTTCAGTAACTTCTACCGAAACCCCAGCAGACTTGAGCGAGCGTTTGACCGTCATCCGATCGACTTCATCGTCATCAACTATCAGAATTTTAAGAAGTTTGTCCATAACAACCGAATTGTGGATTGAGCTGAAAAAGCTCCGGCATAGCAAAGATGAATGTGAAGCATCTGTGCGGAGATTTAAAAGCGTTTATTGGAAGTGCGAGCTTATATCTAGCAATCGGGGACGCTTGCACTAATACAAGAAAACTGTGATTATCCCAACTAATTAATACAAATGTACCGCCCAAAAAAGTCACAACAGCCACCTGGAAAAATTTTGGTTAAATTTTAGAAAATTTAGGGAATTTCACTCAGCATCCAGTATTTGTTGAGAGTAGCCATAACTTCCACAAAGTTAGAAAAAGTGACAGGCTTAAGAATATAGCCAGCTACATTCAAATTATAAGCTTCTACCTTATCTCTATCTTCATTAGAAGTGGTGAGGACGATCACGGGAATCGACCTCAAAGTTTCATCCAGCCGCAATTCTCGCAAAAATTCAATGCCGTTCATTCTCGGCATATTCAAGTCGAGCAAAATCAGTCGGCGCGCTTGAGGCATTGCCGGCTCTATTTTGCTTTCTTGGCGCAATATAGCCAGAGCTTCTAATCCGTTTTCCGCCATGTACAGGGGGTTGACGATGTTATTTTTTTTGAACGCTCGCCGGACGTTCATCACATCTACCTCATCATCTTCCACTAAGAGGATATGAATTTTTTTTCCTTCCATAAATTAGCCATTTTATAGATGTTTTTTAAGCGACAGTATCCTTGGCGGGGTTCAGTCAGCACGATCGCGAACCCAGCAGGTCTAATCTCTATTGTGCTTTGTCAAGAATCATTATGCCTCAACCGATCGCAGTATCTATCCGCAGGCGTAGTCGCCACTGCTGGGGGCATGAGTTTTGGTCGATCGGCAAAAACTCGCCAATTATGCCCGATCGAGCTACGGTAAAATCTAAAACTCAACTACATTATTAATCGCCATGTCAGCCGGACGCAAACTCTACGAAGGCAAAGCCAAAATCCTCTACTCCACCGAAGACAGCGAAATTTTGCTGACCCACTTCAAAGACGACGCCACCGCCTTTAACGCCCAGAAACGGGGCAGCATCACCGGCAAAGGCGAAATCAACAATGCCATATCCGCCCACCTGTTTCGGATGCTAGAAGCCAAAGGCATACCCACCCACTTCATCGACACGCCCGCCCCCAATCAAATGCGAGTCTGCCGCGTCCGCATCTTGCCCTTAGAAGTCGTCGTCAGAAACATTGCCGCCGGTAGTCTGTGCAAACAAACCGGAATCGCCCTCGGTACAATTGTCAATCCGTCGCTGGTCGAGTTTTATTACAAAAACGACGATTTGGGAGACCCGCTGTTGACCCGCGGCCGATTGCAGTTAATGCAGCTAGCCACCCCGGAACAAGTAGACCAACTAGAAATCGCCGCCCGCGAAATTAACGAAATACTCAAAGAATTTTTCACCCAGTGCGGCATTACCCTGGTAGACTTCAAACTGGAATTTGGTATCGACCAACATCAAAATTTGATTCTCGCCGACGAAATCAGTCCCGACACCTGCCGCCTGTGGGACAACGCAGAAACCGACCCCGACGCCCGTGTGATGGACAAAGACCGATTCCGCCGCGACTTGGGATCGGTAGAAACCGCTTACCAGCAAGTTCTCCAGCGGGTTCTAGCTCAGAAAGTCTAGAGGCTTGAAATGCGCTACAATTGCGCAGTTTGTAACCGTTATACCTTCGATGTCAGCAATCAGCGGTCAACAGTCATCAATTAGCGGTCAGCGCGAAATTCAACCGACTTAATCACTAATGACTAATGGCTAATGACTAATGACTAATGACGAATAATGTGGTGTGTGTCGATTGCCCAAAAGAGTGAACAAAAATGCGCTTATCTGCTGTATTGGTGGCAGTTCTTACTGTCTCAGCAACATTCGGACTATCAAATTCGGCAAGCGGTCAAACATCCTACTCTGAATCAACAGAGGAAGCTTTGACTGCCGTTACCCCCGCCCCGTCGATCGAATTATCCGATCGCCCCGTTCCAGAATTAACCCAAAATCTTCCTCAAAACCGCAAAGCAGCTAAAAGCAGCAAAGCGGAAGCCCTAAAAATAGTGGCGGCCCCTGGTAGAGGAGAGAACGATCGCGAACCCCCAAACCGAGTCACAGACCCGGCAACCCCGGTTTCGCCCGTTGACCTGCAACTCAAACCTGAGATAGCATCCAATCCCCTCGCCTCTAGCAGCCAAAACGCTCTGCCAGAGGCACAAATGGCTAGCCCGCTCCCCCCCTCGGAGACCGCAGTTTTGCCCGCCTGGGTTGCGGTAGAGCCTCGGAAACAGGATGAATCAAGGGCGATCGCTCAAGACATCCAAGTTTCTCCCAGACAGGTCCCAGAAGTATCAGGGGCGATCGCTCAAAACGCCCAAATTCCCCCCATACCAGCCCCGACCAGGCCACCAGCTAACACCGTTCCGACATTGCCATCGGGCCCAGCAGCACCGCAGCCCAGACCAGCCCCCGCACCAGCCGGGGCAGCAGAACCGCAAGTGCTAGTTGCCGAAGTTACCATTACCGGGGCAACGGGAGACCTGCAAAGCGAGATTTACCGAGTCATCAGCACCCAACCGGGACGCACGACCAACCGCAGCCAACTGCAACAAGACATCAACGCCATTTTTGCCACAGGCTTTTTCAGAAACGTGCGGGCAGAACCCCAAGACACCCCATTGGGCGTGCGGGTGACTTTTATCGTGCAGCCAAATCCGGTGCTGCGGGGAGTCAAAATCACCGGTCAGCAAGTGCTGCCCCAAACCATAATTGACGACAGCTTCCGCGATCAGTACGGCAAAATTCTCAACCTCCGCCGCTTTGAGGAGGGAGTGAAAAAAATTAATGCTTGGTATCAAGAAAACGGCTATGTTTTGGGCCAAATCACTGATGCGCCGCAAGTCGCAGATGACGGTACTGTCACCCTGGTAGTGGCAGAAGGCCAGATCGAATCCGTTGATGTCCGCTTCCTGAGCAAGGAGGGAGAGGCAACGGATGCGACCGGTCAGCCGATCGGAGGTAACACCCGCCGTTATGTCATTACCCGCGAAGTACAACTCAAGCCCGGAGACATTTTTAACCGCACCAAGGCGGAAAGGGATTTGAGGCGAGTGTTTGGTTTGGGGATTTTTGAAGACGTGCGGCTGGCCTTGGAACCGGGAACTACTGACCCCCGCAAGGCAAGGGTAATTGTCAACGTCATTGAGAAAAATACTGGTTCTCTGGCTGCGGGTGCGGGTTTAAGTTCCGCGACGGGTTTGTTCGGTACGGTGAGTTACCAGCAGCAAAACTTGAACGGTAGGAACCAAAAATTGGGGGCTGAAGTACAAATCGGGGAACGCCAAACCCTGTTTGACTTGAGTTTTACTGACCCCTGGATTGCGGGCGATCCTTACCGGACTTCGTTCACGGCTAATGTTTTTAGAAGACGATCGATCAGCGTGATTTTTGACGGTGGCGAGAGAGAAGTCAGATTGGCAAATGACGATCGACCCCGCATCGTCCGCACCGGCGGCGGCATCAATTTTACCCGTCCCCTCTCGCGCGATCCTTTTGCAGATTCTGAGTGGATAGCTTCACTCGGTTTGCAGTACCAGCGAGTCTCAATTACCGATCGTAAAGGCAGACGAGAATCCAAAGACGAACTCGGCAACCAGCTAAGTTTTAGCAATTCCGGTTCCGACGACTTGACAACAATCCAAGCAGGTGCTGTGCGCGATCGGCGTAACGATCCCCTCCGCCCCACCAGCGGTTCCCTGCTCAGATTTGGCATGGAACAATCGATTCCTATAGGTTCCGGCAGCATCCTGCTTAACCGTCTGCGCGCCAGTTACAGCTTTTACCTACCAGTCAAGTACACTAACTTTACCGCAGGCCCCCAAACCCTGGCATTTAGTTTAAAAGCCGGCACCGTATTCGGAGATTTGCCTCCCTACGAAGCCTTTGCCTTGGGTGGCGCCAACTCGGTACGCGGATACAACGAAGGCGACATGGGAGCAGGCCGCAGCTTCCTAGAAGGCAGCGTGGAGTACCGTTTCCCGATTATTTCGTTTATCGGCGGAGCGCTATTTTTGGATGCTGGCACAGACTTGGGCACGGGCAAAGATGTCCCCGGCGACCCGGCAGGTGTCCGCAGAAAGCCCGGTAGCGGTTACGGTTACGGCGTCGGCGTGCGGATTCAATCTCCGTTAGGGCCGATCCGGATCGATTACGGTATCAACGACAGCGGCGACAATCAAATTCACTTTGGGATTGGTGAAAGATTCTAATTACAGTTGACAGTTGACAGTTGACAGTTGACAGTTGACAGTTGACAGTGGTCAGTTGGCAGTTGGCAGTTGGCAGTTGGCAGTTGGCAGTTGGCAGTTGGCAGTTGGCAGTTGGCAGTGGTCAGTTGGCAGTTGGCAGTGGTCAGTTGTTATTAGTTACGAGTAATAAGTAATAAGTAATTGGTAATGGGTGATTGGTAATTACTAATTCTTCCCCTCTTCCCTCTTCCTTCTTCCCTCTTCCCTCTTCCCTCTTCCCTCTTCCTTCTTCCTTCTTCCTTCTTCCTTCTTCCATGACTCAAAGTACCTTAAAATCTGAATTTGAATTGTCAGGAATTGGTTTGCACAGCGGCGCACAAACTCGCGTCCGAGTCTTGCCCGCTGCGGCTGGAGAAGGCCGCTATTTTGTCAGAATTGACTTGCCCGGTGCTCCGATAATTCTGGCAAAAATTGAGGCGGTTGGTCAGACTGCGCTTTCTACTGAACTGGTAGGTGCCGCAGGTGCTCAAATTCGCACTGTAGAGCATCTATTAGGCGCTTTGGCGGGGATGGGAGCGGATAATGCTCGAATTGAGGTGGATGGGCCGGAAGTGCCTCTGCTGGACGGTTCGGCTCAGGTTTGGGTAGAGGCGATCGCCCATACCGGCCTAATTGCTCAAGCATCCCAGGAAGATCAAATTTCCTCATTCGTCCTGACTGAGCCGATTTGGGTGCGTCACGGGGATGCTTTTGTTGCAGCCCTACCGTCGGATCAAACTCGGTTTAGCTACGGAATTGATTTTGAGGAACAGGCGATCGGCAATCAATGGTACAGTTGGTCGCCAGAGGTAGAAAGTTTTGCGACGGCGATCGCCCCAGCCCGCACTTTTGGACTTGCTCGGCAAGTTGAACAATTGCGACAAGCAGGTTTGATCAAAGGTGGTACCCTAGATAACGCCCTTGTTTGCGATCGATCCGGCTGGCTCAACCCGCCCTTGAGATTTCCCAACGAACCGGTGCGCCATAAAATCTTAGACTTAGTAGGCGACCTCAGTCTGCTGGGAACTTTGCCAAAAGCTCATTACTTGGCTTACAAAGCCAGTCACAACCTCCACGTCCAACTCGCCAAAGCCCTGAACTCCCAAGCTTCAGCCGTGCTACAACCAAGTTAGAACAGGTTCGAGCTTTCTTTACAGTTATAGTTTGCAGTTACAATTCACAACCCAAGACGCGATCCCTTGCCTTTATATAGCAACGGCGAAGGCGCTTAGGACGTTCTTAATTGCTGAAACCATTGCAGTGAATTTCTTCTCTGGCGACGACAACTAAAGCCTTCCTTCTTCCTTCTTCCTTCTTCCTTCTTCCTTCCTTCTTCCTTCCTTCTTCCTTCTTCCTTCCTTCTTCCTTCTTCTTTCTTCCATACCACACTCAAAAGTCTTCAAGCAATGTCCACGCTGACTGAAGTTAACACCCTCAATACTGCCAATTCTGAATCCGTTCCCACCGAAAACGGCGAAGATTCTCCAGCGGCTAAATCTACTTTTACTCTCGAAGAAATTCAGAAAATATTACCTCACCGCTATCCCTTTGCACTGGTAGACAAGATTGTTGATTATGTGCCGGGAGTGCGGGCTGTAGGAATTAAAAATGTGACTTTCAACGAACCACATTTTCAAGGGCATTTCCCCGGAAGACCGATTATGCCTGGGGTCTTGATTGTCGAAGCGATGGCTCAAGTTGGCGGTATTGTTCTCGCTCAGTTACCGGACATCGAGCAAGGATTGTGGATGTTTACCGGGATTGATAAAGTCAAGTTCCGCCGTCAAGTAGTACCGGGCGATCAGTTGCTGATGACTCTAGAATTGCTGTGGGTAAAACGCCGCCGCTTCGGAAAAATGCAGGCGATTGCTGAAGTGGATGGACAAAAAGTCTGTGAAGGAGAATTGACGTTTTCGATGGTAGATTAAATTTGCTAATGAGGAATTGGCAATGGAAATTGGTAATGGAAATTGGTAATGGGTAATGGGGAATGGGTAATGGGTAATAGCTAACAACTAATAACGGTTTGGCTAAGCAAAAATGCAAATTATCAATTATCAATTACTAATTACTAATTACCATCTAAGTAAATCCACCTAATTAAATAACGTAAAATACTGGTCGCTAAAAAGCTTGCTGTGTATATCTTCTTCCTTCTTCCTTCTTCCTTCTTCCTTCTTCCTTCTTCCTTCTTCCTTCTTCTTCCTTCTTCCTTCTTCCTTCTTCCTTCTTCCTTCTTCCTTCTACTTAAAAACTGACAAATGCTTACTTTGATTCACCCAACTGCTGTGATTCATCCCCGCGCCGACCTGCACCCGACTGTAGAAGTGGGCGCTTATGCTGTAATTGGGGAAAGAGTGAAAATCGGGCCGGAGACTAAGATTGGTGCCCATGCAATTATCGACGGACTAACAGAAATAGGTGCTCATAATCAAATTTTCCCTGGTGCGGCGATTGGTTTGGAACCTCAAGATTTGAAATATGAGGGTTCTCTGACTAGGGTGACAATTGGCGACAACAATGTGATTCGGGAATATGTGACAATTAACCGCGCTACTGGAGCGGGGGAAAGCACCACAATTGGCAATCATAATCTATTGATGGCCTATGTTCATGTTGGTCATAATTGCGATATTGCCGATCGAGTAATCATCGCCAACGCCGTAGCCCTCGCCGGACACGTTAAAATTGAGTCCCAAGCCCGACTCAGCGGGGTTTTGGGCGTGCACCAGTTTGTCCACATCGGCCGCTTATCCATGATCGGTGGCTTGAGCAGGATCGATCGAGACGTGCCCCCTTATATGCTAGTCGAGGGGAATCCTTCGAGAGTGCGAGCTATCAACAAAATAGGCCTCGAACGCGCCGGTTTAACCCCAGAAGATTTGCTAGTTTTAAAGAAAACTTTTCGGATTTTATACCATTCTGGCTACACTCTCAATCAAGCTTTAGAACAGTTTGATTTGTTACCGGAAAACCCCCACTTGCTGCACCTGCGGAGATTTATACAGCAGTCTATCAGCAAAGGGCGGCGCGGTTTGATTCCTAGCAAGAAGTGAATCATCCTAAATCTGGGTTAAATAAGACTCGGCGGTTGAAACCGCGACTATACAAACAAAGTCCGCAGCAGAGGGGGACTCAAGAATTAAGACTCGGCGGTTGAAACCGCGACTATACAAACAAAGTCCGCAGCAGAGGGGGACTCAAGAATTAAGAGGTATTAAAGCCAAATTGGTTATGAGGTAGAATGAAGCTATTAACTAAACGATTGTTAAGTTATGAATGTATATACTTCAGTCAAATATACATCTCCTGAAACAGAACAAGATGCCTGCATCAGATTTTCAGATGTTAGCTGGGAGCAATTTGAAGCGATAGAATCAGCGTTTAAAGATATTGGCAATGTAAAATTTTTCTATCTCGATCGCATCCTGCAACTTATGACTGTCTCGCCGGAACACGAAATCATCAAAAAAACTCTCTGTATGCTGTTAGAGGCATACATGAGAGCAAGCGGGATTCGATTTTATGGCAAGGGCGGGCCGACTCTGGGTAACAGAGATTTGGGAGGTAGAAAAGAGCCGGACGATTCCTATGACATAGGAACCCCAAAAATAGTCCCAGATATTGCTATTGAAATGGTAATTACTAGCAGTGGAATAGACACTCTAGAATTTTACAAACGATTGGGAGTTCGGGAAGTTTGGTTTAGGCAAAACCACCAGTTATCTATCTACTACTTGAGATGTGAAAATTACGAGAAAATTACCCGCAGTAAATTTTCCCCTGAACTCGATTTAGAATTACTGCTGCGCTGTGCTAATATGCCAGATCAATATGATGCTGTGACTGAATTGCTAGAACAAATCTCACCTGTTTAAAGCCAGAGTTAAATTAACAAATATGAAAATTTTTATCAGCACTGGTGAGGTTTCGGGCGATTTGCAAGGAGCTTTGTTAGTTGCTGCCTTAAAACGTCATGCTGTCGCCGCTGGTTTGGAGTTGGAAATAACTGCATTGGGCGGGCCGCAAATGGCGGAAGCTGGGGCTACTATTTTAGGCGATACTGTGGGCATTGGTTCTATGGGTATTATAGAATCTATACCCTATATTTGGCCAACGATCGCAGTTCAGCAAATAGCTAAACAATATCTAAAAAAATCACCCCCCGATGTTGTTGTATTGATTGATTATTTGACTCCAAATCTCGGTATTGGTAGCTACATTCGCCGCTATTTGCCGGATTTGCCTGTGGTTTGGTACATCGCGCCTCAAGAATGGGTTTGCTCGATTTCTCCTCGCAATACTGAATTGATTGTTAATATTGCCGATCGCATTTTGGCGATTTTCCCCGAAGAAGCTCGTTACTATCGCGCAAAAGGCTCTCAAGTCAGTTGGGTTGGCCATCCTTTGGTGGATAGAATGCAATCTGCGCCCAGCCGGGAAGTTGCCCGCAAAACTTTGGGAATTGAGCCGGAACAGGTGTCAGTCGCTCTAATTCCCGCTTCTAGAAAGCAAGAACTCAAGTACCTGATGCCGGTGATATTTGAGGCTGCTCGAATTATTCAAGATAAATTGCCGGAGGTTCATTTCTGGATTCCGGTTTCTCAAGCAGCTTTTCGCAGCAAAATCGAACAAGCTATTGGGAATTATGGTTTGCGGGCTACTTTGTTGGAAAATCAAAATCTGGAAATCTTGGCTGCTGCCGACTTTGCGATCGCCAAATCTGGTACTGTTAATTTGGAATTAGCTTTGCTCGACGTTCCGCAAGTTGTAGCCTACCGCGTCAGTCGGATTACGGCGATTATTGCTCGCCACGTGCTGAAATTGTCGATTCCTTTTATCTCTCCGCCCAATTTGGTGCAAATGAAGCCGATCGTCCCAGAGTTGCTGCAAGACGAGGCTACTGTGGAAAATATAGTTTTCCATGCCCTGGAATTGCTGCAAAATGCCGATCAACGCCAGCAAACCTTGGCGGATTATCGGGAAATGCGGGAAAGTCTCGGAGATGTCGGTGTGTGCGATCGCGCGGCTGCCGAAATAATCAAAAATGTTAAAATAAATACAGCTTCTTAAAACAATTTTACTATTGAAATGTTATGCCTAGCTATCGGAAAAAGCGACCGATCGCTGTTGATTTATTTGCCGGCGCAGGCGGCATGACGCTGGGCTTTGAACAAGCAGGTTTTGATGTACTTGCATCAGTCGATATTGACCCCATCCACTGCGCCACCCACGAATTCAATTTCCCGATGTGTTCTGTATTGTGCAAAGATGTCTCAAAGCTGACAGGATCGGAAATTAGGAAACAATCTGCGATCGGCAGGCGCGAAATCGACGTAGTAATCAGCGGTTCGCCCTGTCAAGGATTCTCGCTGATGGGCAAGCGCGATGTAGACGATCCGCGAAATTCTCTGATTTTCCACTTTCAGCGCTTAGTTTTGGAGCTAAAACCCAAGTTTTTCGTTATGGAAAATGTGCCGGGAATTGTGGCGGGCGAACACAAAGAACTCCTGAATATTTTAATTAGCTCTTTTCTGGAAGCAGGCTATCAAGTAGAAGAAAAATATCAAGTTCTCAACGCCGCTCATTACGGAGTACCACAAGCTCGCAAACGATTGTTTCTGATTGGTTGCAAAAAAGACTACGATCTGCCAAAATATCCTCAGCCAACTACTTTTTTGCCTAAAAAGAAACTTCCTAAACGCTATAAAAAAGTTAATTTACCTGCTGTACCGACAGTTTGGGATGCGATTGGAGATTTGCCGGAAGTAGAAAAGTACAGCGAGTTACTGCACCGAGATTGGGTAATAGCGGAGTACGGAAAGTGCAGCAGCGATTACGCGAGTTTGTTGCGCGGATTCGATGATTTTGAAAATGATTATGCTTACGATCGCCAGTACGATCGACAAATCCTCTCATGCAGTCGGCGCACCAAACATTCTCCCGAATGTATGGAAAGGTTTGCAGCCGCAGCCTACGGCGAAAAAGAGCCGATCAGCCGTTTTTACAAGCTGCACCCTGACGGAGTTTGCAACACTCTCAGGGCGGGAACCGACAGGGCGAGGGGCGCTTATACTTCGCCAAGGCCAATTCACCCGATCGCGCCTCGGTGCATTACAGTCAGAGAAGCAGCGCGATTGCATTCCTATCCTGACTGGTTTAGATTTCACGTCACAAAATGGCACGGTTTTCGCCAAGTCGGAAATTCTGTACCGCCACTATTGGCGAAAGCTGTAGCAGCGCAGATTATTAGCGCTTTGGGCGTGAAAGTAACCAAACCGAGTTTCAAGTTTCTGGTTGGAGATGATTCGTTACTTAAACTAAATTGGTCGGAAGCAGAACAACATTATCTGAAAGTATAGACTAAGACGATGCGCGTGCTCAAGTAAGTGCGGGCGGCCCTACACTGTATCATTTAGCACAAATCGATGACTGGGACGAGATGTCCCCGGTGGTTAAACAAACCGGGAATGTATTCGGGCGCGTTGTGGAGTTTTTGCAACGTGACAGTGGGAACTACTTCGACTACGCGCCTGCTATCTGCGGCATAGCGATCGTCCCCTACATAAAATAGCAACATCAACATAGGGATACCATTGGAGATTTGAGATTCTGAAAGTCTGCCGGGAAAACATTTTGAGAAATTTCGCTTAGTTTTGCAACAATTAGGAGTCTTTTGGCATTCTAGAGCTATCGTGTAAAAAGTGTATTTTCAGGAGACTACTATGGGTTGGTTTAAAAGACTGTTCGGACTCGAAAAGCCTGAAGCCCCGGCTGAACCGATGGCACAAGTAGTACAGCAAGCAGCACAAGCGCAATCCATCGCTCCTGCTAAAGTCGGCCCAGACGGAAATTTTGACGAAAGTGGCCTGGCGAAGCGGGTGGCTTTGGCTTTTGACGGCGATTCAGCAGTTGCTGATATCGAGACTGTTTATGTGGCTCAGCTCAGCAGCACGGTTGTTCTCAAAGGTCAAGTTCCCAGTCAGGAAATTCTCGACAAGTTAGTGGCGATCGCCTCTGCTGAAGAGGGCGCAACAAACGTACAAACCGATCAAGTGACAGTCGGGTAGTTCTTCGGATCTCAATCTGTTTCGCTCTGAGTACGATCGAATTAGTCAAAGCTCGATTAAACCCGCTACGGCGGGTTTTTTCCTGCCTTCTCCCCCTCAAAATATTAATTCTTGTAAAAAAACGCATTTTAGTCCAAAAACAGTATAATTGAATACAGAAACTAAAATAGTTGTAGCTAGCAAAAGCAAACCTGACCTAACGACCGTTTTTATCTGAATATAAGGATCGAAAAATATGCAACTGACTTATCGCGGCGCAAACTACGAGTACGATATTCCGACAGTCGATATACTAGAAGGCGAAGTCGCGGGCAAATATCGGGGTCAAGACTGGAACTATCGGTATCCGAGACACCTTGCAGTCCCCAAAAAATACGGGGGCGTCAACTCTAGCACAAAGCAAGATTTTCAAGCCCAGAAGGATGTCGTAGCAGCTAGCGCACCTTACTCGGCGGTTGAATCTTCGCCGACATTTGCGGACTTGGCGCAAGTTCACCGGGTGCATATTTGTAATATTCTCGATCGTAGGAAACAAGTAGCCAAAGCCAAGGGCGATGAAAGATTGCTGCGCTTGCTAGAAAGAGAGTGGCAGCAGATGGCTTGTTAGGAAATAGCTTCAGAAAATACAGCGTTTGTTAAGAGGGGAAAGTTGAGTTAAGCTCAATTTCCCCTTTTTGGTGTTGTTTGGGCGATCTTTTTCAACCCTGGAAGCGAGATTAATTGTCGGGATTTGGGGTGATGCGAAGTTGAGAAGGGCGATCGATCTTCTTAACACTGTTTTAGCTTTAGTCGCTGCTTTTGTAGCCTGGATTTGGTATTTTATACTATAAAATAGACATCCTATTTAAGAGCAGATCGACAAAGCAAAAACTATGACACTTACCAAGACCGAGTATAAATATATAGAACTAAATCAAGACAATGTTCCCATCATAGCCGGAACTACGATGAAAGTCGTTGAATTAGTCGAAGCTCAGATAGCTTATGGTTGGAGTCCCGCAGAATTACACCTCAATCATCGCTACTTGACTATGAGCCAAATTCTTTCTGCGTTAGCTTATTATTGGGATCGCAAACAAGAACTCGATGCAGAAATAAAGCGACGAGAAGAGTATGTCAAACAGGCAGAAAGTGAAGCTGGCGAATCTCCTTTTGCTGCTAGACTACGCGCTCAAGGGCTATTGAAATGAGTCTAGCACTTTATATGGACGAACCAATTCAGCTATTACAGTTGGTTTACGTCTTCGAGATGTAGATGTTTTAACTGTTCAAGAAGATGGACGTGCTGGTACATCAGATACTATTTTACTCGCTCGATCTATGGAACTTGGGTGACTTATGTTTTCACAAGACCAAGATTTTTTAATTGAAGCAAAACGTCGTCAAGCTGAAAGTATAAACTTCTCTGGTGTTATCTTTGCTCGTCAGTCTCGCGTTTCCATTGGTGATTGTATCCGCGACTTGGAAATAATTGCTACACTTGGCGAACTGGAAGAATTTGTTAATCGAGTTCAATATTTGCCTTTGTAGCTTGCCTTACATTTTATACAACTCCACAGCAGAATCAGTAGTATTCTGTCATTCTCCAGCGCTTCATTACTAAAAACTTTAAGCAAATGCGATCGCGCGATTTGCATAGTATGCGAAACAGAGGATATTCCGCTACAAACTTTTTCACCCAGTCAACCGAACTTAATTGCAGAGATTGTGACGTGGATTAGCGAGATGATAGAATAATAGAGAGTATGTTAGGATTAAACTAAACTCCCAATCTGGAGGCTTTATGTCTGACATTACCATAGACGATATCAAACTGAAACAACTGCTGAAAAGTGCAATTGTTGAACTGAGCCAAGAAAGAAAAGAAATTGTTTACGATTTATTAGCACAAATCATTGAAGATATTGCCTTAGAAAAAGCAATCCAAGAAGGTGAAAATACCGAGCCAGTCAGCCGCGCAGCAATTTTCAAGATTCTAGGACGAAAGGAATGAATGTTGAATTGCAAATATTTACGGAAAATAACGATAAAATTCCCGGCGATGTAGAACGCGCATCACCTCTATGACATCTCCGTTGACCTCTATTCCCATACGGTAATCGCCGATGCGGATGCGATAGCGACCATTGTAACCTCGCATGGCTTTAATATTAGGAATCTCCTCCAAAGTGTTCATGGCTTCTAGAGTTGTAAAGGCAAGTTCGTAGATGCGTTGGTATGATGTCGAACTCTTCAATTGCTTCAGGTCTTTTAGAAAAGCCTCACGGTATTGAACTTCCAAGATAATTACTCCTCAAGATAAGCTAATGCTTCCGCTCTATTTAGCAATGTTGTATTCACAGCTTCATTCATCGCTTTGTTCAGGCAATAATCTTCTACCGCTTCAGCCAAATTTTCCTCAGAAGCTTCTCCAGTAGGTAACAGTTGTCGCCATAAATCAATCGGAATCACTACTCCGATCGCCTCGCCGTCTTTGTTGGTAAGATATTCAATATTTATCATGCCTATTTTCCTCAAACCTGAATTTATATCGACTCTTGCCTCTGAGTGTATCATCCGAAATTAAATCCTCTGCGAGGGCTTCGCTAACGGGCGATCGCCAAACTCTCCCCATCAACCCTTAACGCAAACCACCTGCTTCAAAGTCGCCACAACCTCCACCAAATCCGACTGCTGACTCATCACCTCCTCAATAGACTTATAAGCCCCCGGAATTTCATCTAAAAACTCCGCATCTTTCCGACATTCCACCCCCTCAGTTTGCCGCACAAAATCATCGAGAGTGAATACACTCTTCGCTTTAGTGCGAGACATCAACCGCCCCGCGCCGTGACTGCAACTACAGTAACTTTCAACATTTCCCTTGCCTTTAACAATAAAAGACTTCGCCCCCATCGAACCCGGAATAATGCCGTAATCCTCAACTTGCGCGCGCACAGCACCCTTGCGAGTAACATACACATCCTCACCAAAGTGCACCTCTTTTTTCGCATAATTGTGGTGACAATTCACCTGTAATAGCGGCTTAGTAACTTTGCCACCAGCGAGATGCTTTTCCACAATTTTCTTAAACCGATTCATCATAATATCGCGGTTAAAACTCGCATAATCCTGCGCCCACTGCAAATCGTGCCAATAAGCCGCAAACTCCGGCGTACCTGCCACAAAATAAGCTAAATCTTTGTCAGCCAAACTAATTTCTGCCAGTTTAGCTAAATCTTTTGCAGTCTCGATGTGTTGTTGGGCTAGCAGATTACCGATACCGCGAGAACCAGAGTGCAGCATCAGCCAAACCGAGTTTTCCGTGTCAACGCAAACCTCAATAAAATGATTGCCGCCGCCGAGGGAACCTAACTGTTTTAAAGCTTTATTATCTTGGTGCTGCACTCCTTGATGCAGTTCCTTGAAATTTCGCCATCCTTGCCAGTTGGTGACAGTTTTTTCGACCTCTTTGTTTTCAGCAAATCCGACGGGAATTGCTGCTTCGATTTCGAGGCGAATTTGTTTGAGTTTTCCTTCTAATTTGTTGGCATTAAATGGCATTTTTACAGCCATTATCCCGCAACCAATGTCCACGCCCACAGCAGCAGGAATAATTGCTTCTTTTGTGGCAATTACTGAACCGACTAAAGCTCCTTTTCCTAAGTGTACGTCGGGCATTAGGGCGACGTGTTTGAATACAAATGGCAAAGATGCTACATTGGCGGCCATCTTGGTTTCTTTGTCACCCAAAGCGTGATTTGCCCAGGATAATACTGGTTTTGGGGTTGATATTTCTAATTTTTCGTAGGGCATTTTTGTTTAAATTTATTTGGCTCTATCCGTGTATGTAGTATATTTGTAACACAAGTATCGGCTAACGTCAATAGCCCGATCGCCAGAAACGGCATTTTTCACCAAAAAACTTAGTTCAAACCTTGAATCTGGGTTAAGAAACCCGGTTGCTGAGAGTCGGAAAGTTCGATCGTTCGGACTTCAGTCATGAAATATCAGCCGTAATCGCTAAGGTGCTGGCGCGGCGCACTCTACAAGCTCAACCGACAGCGCACTACAAACTACTTAAAGGCGGTTATGTGTCGATCGCAAATACCACTTGTTTGAGCACATCCAACCGCGAACAGTTCCAGTAATCGATGTGCGAAACGATTAAACCCTCGCTGTTAACCTTCAGTTCGCTCCTACCGGCGATCGCCATTTTGGGTTTCCAAGGTAGCGGCGCAATCCAACTCAGAGTCCAGCGAGTTTCGATAGTATCTCCAGACTGAGAAATATCGTGCAAATCGAGTTTAATCTGTTGAAAAAAAGTCCCCATAAACCCGATCATTTTTCGGTAGCGCTCGACTCCAGTAAATCGATTCACTGGGTCTTCAAAATAAACATCTTTTGCGTAAATGTTGTAACTCTGATTTTCAGGAAATCTGCGGTAGTCATCTTTGAGAATTTCCAGAATATTCATTATTATTAATTATAGGCCTTAAATTACTATAATATAATCATACCAAAAAATAGGGTTTCCCATCCGGGCCTCCCAGGATTCCCCAAGTTTTTAGAACAGGGTATAAATTCCCGTCTTAAAAACCTTGTCCTCAACTGTCAACTCTCAACTCTCAACAGCACAACTATGATCGACCTCTACACTTTTACCACACCCAACGGCCGCAAAGTCTCGATCATGCTCGAAGAAATAGGTTTACCCTACAACGTGCACGTCATAGACATCAGCAAAAACGACCAATTTAGCCCAGAATTCATCGCCATCAACCCCAACAGTAAAATACCCGCAATAGTCGATCGGGATAACGGCATCACTGTCTTCGAGTCCGGCGCCATCCTGATCTATCTAGCAGAAAAAAGCGGCAAATTTCTACCCACCGACAAAGAAAAATACTTTCAAGTTATGGAGTGGCTGATGTTTCAAATGGCCAGCGTCGGGCCCATGTTCGGTCAACTCAACCACTTCAAACGCTATGCACCCGAACAAATTCCCTATGCAATTCAACGCTACGAAAAAGAAACCTTGCGGATCTACGGAGTATTAGACACTCAACTAGCAAAACACGAATACATCTGCGGCGAATATTCAATCGCCGATATGGCGACTTATCCCTGGGTAGCTATTTACGAATTTCAAGGATTAACTCTCGACAACCACCCGCACCTCAAACGTTGGGTAGAAACCTTGCAGAAGCGTCCCGCCGTTGAGCGCGGCATGGCTGTTCCATCTATACAAAAATAGGACTTTTTTGTGGCGGGCACGCGAGCCCACCCCACAAGTAATTTTATGCTTTTGGGCGGGCACGCGAACCCACCCAACCATAAAATTCACTCTTTGTGGAACGGGCTTCTAGCCCGTTCAAAAAATCTTTAAAACCTAATCAGCAAAGTGCTGAATAATCGCCTCCGCAAACTCAGAACACTTCAACTCAGGCACCGGCGGCTCCATCAACCTTGCCAAATCGTAGGTAACTTCACCGTTAGAAATGGCCGCGCCCAAACCTTTTTTAATTAAATCAGCGGCTTCCTGCCATCCCATATATTCTAACATCATTACCCCCGACAAAATCAGGGAACCGGGATTGACTTTATCCAAACCAGCGTGTTTCGGTGCAGTGCCGTGAGTTGCCTCAAAAACAGCACATTCATCACCAATATTCGCGCCGGGGCCCATGCCCAATCCGCCGACAATGGCAGCAGCAGCATCGGACAAATAATCGCCGTTCAAATTCATCGTCGCCAAAATCGAATATTCGCCCGGTCGAGTTTGAATTTGTTGGAAAATACTGTCAGCAATGCGGTCATTGACCATGATTTTTTCCTTCCATTGCCCGCTGCCGTGACTTTCCCAAATTGCCGACAGAACATCGGCAACTTCTTTACAAATTACGGCTTGTTTTTCGGGAGTCAAAGCATCGTAGCCCGGATCTATTTGGCGGGCATTGTCTTCTAAGCTAATGTCGGGATTGCGTTCTTTGTTGCTGAGAATCCAAGACTCTCTTTCTGTCACACACTCAGTGCGATATTCGGTGGTTGCTAACTCGTAACCCCAATCTCGGAAGGCTCCTTCGGTGTATTTCATGATGTTGCCTTTGTGCACCAATGTTACTTGCTGCTTTTCTTTCGGCAACCGCAAAGCGTGGGTCATTGCCCGCCGCACTAAGCGTTGAGAACCGCTTTTGCTAATTGGTTTAATTCCGATTCCTGAATCGAGGCGAATTTGTTTTTTGCCGTGTTCTGGTGTGGCCGGAATTAACTCATTATTGAGATATTCAATTAGTTTGAGGCCGATTTCGCTGCCTTCCTTCCATTCAATTCCCAGGTAAATATCTTCTGTATTTTCCCGGTAAATAATTACGTCTAGCAGTTCGGGAGTTTTGTGCAATGATGGGGTTCCATCGTAATATTTGCAGGGCCGCACGCAGGCGTAGAGGTCAAAGATTTGCCGCAATGCTACGTTGAGCGATCGAATTCCGCCACCGATTGGGGTTGTCAGAGGCCCTTTGATGGCGACTCCGTACTCTTTGATGGCGTCTAGGGAATCTTGGGGCAAATATTGGTAAGTACCGTAGACATCGCAGGCTTCGTCACCTACATAAATCTTGAACCAGTTAATTTTTCGCTGGCCGCCGTAAGCCTGTTCTACTGCGGCATCCATGACTTTCTGCGATGCTGGCCACAAGTCTACGCCCGTACCGTCGCCGCGTATGAAGGGGATAATTGGGTCGTTGGGGACGATCGGCAAACCGTCTTTGAAGGTAATTTTAGAACCAGTGGTCGGGGCTACAATCTTTTCGTACATATCTTAATAGTGCGGATACCAATGTTCCCTATTTTGCCACGATTATACCAGAAGGAAGAAGGAAGAGGGAAGAAGGAAGAAGGAAGAGGGAAGAAGGAAGAAGGAAGAAGGAAGAAGGAAGAAGGAAGAGGGAAGAAGCGATCGGCTGCCGGTCACTGTGCTAATCTGGCGATCGCAAATTTAAAACTAAATTTAAAACTAAATTTAAAAAAAGTAGCAAAGATAGCAGAAGTTTCTCTCAAGTATGCCCATCTATCTTTCAGCGCTACTGTTCGGGACATCGTTGAAGCAAGTCACAATGATGATTGTTTTTTAACCGCAGATGACAGCAGATGAACACAGATAAACGCAGATAATTTTGAGGATATCTTTATTTGCGATATTTTTCCTTCTGCATATTTTTCTTGACAACCCACAAAATAAAGCCGATGACAATAGTCACAGCAACTATTTTAGAAACCGGGGCCAGATATTCATCTACAAGGTCGTAATTTGCACCCAATTTATATCCGGCAAAAGTCAGGAAGCTTACCCACAAAATTGTGCCGGCTGTTGAATAAAGCAAAAATGGGATTAAAGACATATTGTTGATGCCAGCCGGTAGGGAAATCAGGGTACGAACTCCCGGTACTAGGCGACACAAAAATACGGCTTTGTTGCCGTGTCTGTTAAACCATCTATTTGCTTTGTCAATGTCGGCACCGGATACTGCGATCCACTTGCCGTATTTGTCTGCTAAATTACTCAAGCGTTCTTCGCTCAATAATTTACCTGCATAGTACCAGGGCAGTGCTCCTAAAACAGTGCCTATCGTACCTGCTGCGATCGCCAGTGAAAAATCCATTCTGTCTTGCGACACTGTGAATCCTGCCAGCGGCATAATCAATTCTGAGGGTATGGGCGGGAAAAGGTTTTCTAAAAACATCAATAGGCCTATTCCCAGATAGCCCATCGACTCCATTGTGTTAGTTATCCATTCAACCATTTTGATTTAATAATTGGTAATAGGTACAGCAGAAGGAAGAAGGAAGAAGGAAGAAGGAAGAAGGAAGGAATGCTCGTTCCTAGGCTCTGCCTGGAAACGCATATATAGAGGCTCTGCCTCGACTGCGAACCAGGGAGGCAGAGCCTCGGTCTATTCATTCCTAGGCAGAGCATAGGAATGAATAGACGAGAAGCTATGATTAAGTTCCCGAAGTCCAGGAGTTGGTGTACTCAATTTGATCGGCAGTCAAGGTATCAATGAAAATACCCATTGCTTCCAATTTGAGACGCGCGATTTCTCTGTCAACTTCCACAGGGATTGAGTGAATACCTGGCTCTAGTTTGCCTTTGTTGGTGACAAGGTGTTCGGCGGCTAAGGCTTGGTTGGCGAAGCTCATATCCATGACAGCGCTGGGGTGTCCTTCGGCTGCTGCCAAGTTGATCAAACGGCCTTCGCCCAAGACAATAATCGACTTGCCATTATTGAGACGGTATTCTTGAGTGAAAGAGCGAACTGTTTTTACGCCGGTGCTTTTTGCGCCGAGGGATTTGAGGTCGATTTCAATGTCAAAGTGACCGGAATTGCAAACCATTGCGCCGTCTTTCATGGTGTCGAAATGTTCGGCACGAATGACGTGTTTGTTGCCGGTAACGGTGATGAAGATATCGCCTACTTTTGCGGCTTCGTCCATTGGCATGACGCGGAAACCGTCCATCACTGCTTCGATCGCCCGAATCGGATCGATTTCGGTGACAATTACGTTAGCGCCCATGCCGCGAGCCCGTTGTGCCGTGCCTTTGCCGCACCAACCGTAACCTGCAACCACAATATTTTTGCCGGCTAACAAAATATTGGTAGCGCGGATAATGCCATCTAGGGTAGATTGACCGGTGCCGTAGCGGTTGTCAAAAAAGTGCTTAGTGTCAGCGTCGTTGACGTTCATTGCAGGGAAAGTCAGCACGCCGTCTTTCAACATTGCCCGCAGGCGCACGATGCCCGTGGTGGTTTCTTCGGTGGTTCCGATCAAGTCGGAAATTTGGTTCGGGCGGTGCTGGATCAGGGCTGCTACTACGTCGCTGCCGTCGTCGATGATGATGTTGGGGCGGTGGTCGAGGGCTGTGTTAACGTGCCGTTCGTAGGTAGCTGCGTCTTCTCCTCTGAGGGCGAAGACGGAAATGCCGTAGTCTTCAACTAAGCAAGCTGCTACGTCATCTTGGGTGCTCAAGGGGTTGCTAGCGATGAGTACAGCGTCTGCACCGCCCATTTTCAGGGCGATCGCCAAATGGGCTGTTTCTGTGGTTACGTGGCAGCAAGCTGAAATACGGATGCCTGCGAAGGGCTTTTCTTTAGCGAAGCGTTCTTGAATTTGGCGCAATACTGGCATTTCGCGGCCGGCCCACTCGATGCGTTGCTTTCCCAACGGGGCGAGGGACAAGTCTTTTACTTCGTGTTTAATCTTGACGGATGTAGCTACCATGTATGTTATTTCCCAGAAATTATCAAGCCTTGTTAGTTTTAGCAGATTTACCTATCTGCGGGCAAGTGCTGCGATTTTAGTCGATCGCGAAAAGGCGGTGCTAATCTTAAATTTTGATTGTGTGCGATCGACCAATTTGCGATATCAGCACCGGGGAGTAACCCACACAGCCAGAGTCAGTCGATTTGAGATTTTAGATTTTAGATTAACTCCACAGATGAATCTGGAATCTTCAACTTTGGTCTCAAACCTTACTTTCGGGCGGACTGAATCTTTTTTATTAAGTAAATCCACCTAACTAAACGTCAAATACGGATCGCGATCAAGCTTGCTGTGTATGTCTTCTTCCTTCTCCCTTCTTCCTTCTTCCTTCTTCCTTCTTCCTTCTTCCTTCTTCCTTCTTCCTTCTATTTAGGGCGGCGTTCTTGAATTATATGAATAATCGAAGGCACAAAAGAAAGTACAATTATTACGCCAACAATCGGCAGTAAATATTTATCAACTTGATCGGGAGGAATCATCTTTCCCAGATAATAACCCAGCAGCGTTAGCCCCACCGTCCATAGAAAGCCGCCGATCAGGTTGTAAAACATAAAAGTTTTGTATTTCATTGCCGCCACTCCCGCCACTATCGGCGCAAAAGTGCGGACAATTGGCATAAATCTCGCCAATACAACTGCTTTTTGACCGTGTTTTTCGTAGAAGTTTTCGGTTTTTTCTAAATATTCTTTCTTAAACAGCCACGAATCTTCCTTGTTAAATAAGCGACGGCCCCAACGGTGTCCGGTTGCATAGCCAACATTATCGCCAGCCACCGCGCAGACAAAACACCCAAAAATTAGCGTCCCAATATTCAGAGAGTTGGGCCCAGATGCTACAATTCCAGCAGCAAACAGCAAGCTGTCTCCCGGCAGAAAAAAACCGAACAGCAATCCCGATTCCGCGAACACAATAGCCCAAATTCCCAAATAACCGAAGGTTTTAATCAGTTGCTGCAAATCAAAATTCATTTTTTTACTTTTCCGGGAAATTAACTAATATCATGTCCGCTCGATTATCCTAACAAAAACCGATCGCGCGCGCCCCATGCAAGTCCTCCGCGTGAGAGCGGACTCCAAGACGGGCGAACCTGACGCGCGATCGGTCAATCGATCGGACATTATATAAACGGTAGATAATGGATTCTTTCGATATAGTTATCCGCTATTGCAGCCCCTCGAAGCACCGGTGCGCCGGACAAAAACTAGGGCGGCGGTGGGGATTCAAGCGGAGTGCGATCGGGCGGAGATTAAAATTCCTCAACCCGTACCGGTGAATTTATACGACTTCCACTCATCGAACAAGTCTGCATCTAATTCAGCTAGCGACGCATAGTTAAGCTGCGAGAGGGGGAGATGGGGAGAGTGGGAGATAGAAAGAGTGGGAGATAGAAAGAGTGGGAGATAGAAAGAGTGGGAGAGTGGGAGAGTGGGAGAGTGGGAGATGAGGAGAGTGGGAGATGCGAAAAATCCTCTTTCTTCCCTCTTCCTTCTTCCCTCTTCCTTCTTCCTTCTTCCTTCTTCCTTCTTAAATCAAGCAAAAGGCGAGCCGATTTCCCATCAGCGCGCCTGCAAATCCTATTCTTTTTTGTCAAACGTAATTTAGCCGATCGTTCTGATTGAAAAAATTAGGAAGCCGTCTTGCTAGCGCGGCGGCGGCGTGCTGCAACCAATCCGCCCAAACCGAGAGCCAAACCAGTCATTGTAATCGGTTCGGGAACTGCTTCTGCGCTCACGGTGAAGTCTTGGAAGTCTGCGTCGTTACGGTTACCGCGATCGTCAAAAGAGATTAGCGTGCCTTCGTTAGACAGAGAAGCTGTTCCGTCTGTGTAACTTCCGGCCGCTTGGAAGACGTTCGTTGTTTCTTTGCCTAGTGCGCTCCACAGTGACGAAGCCCCACCAAACACGGCTTGCTGGCTGCCGCCGAAGCCAGTGTTGAGGGCCGAGGTCGAGTAGACAGTGCCGTTGCCGCCGCTGTTGAGTCCCAAAGTATAAACTTGATTTGCCAGGAATGTGAAGACTGCCGAGCCTGAGCCCAAGACTGTATTGCCCAGAGATCCTTTCCATTCGTTTTCCCACTGGTTGTCTGAGGATTTAGTTTCCGAAAACAGTGTGCTAACTAGAGATGTCGCCGAGTCCTTCACGCTGTAAATTCCCAAAGAGGAAGTGTAGGCACCGTGAGACTCTTTGAAGTTAAACCTGACATCTGTATTTTGGGTGAAGGTGATACCGTTGGTACCAAAGGAGAAGGCTTGGGCTGGAGCGGAGACACCTAATAAAGCGGTGGCGGCTGCGGTAGCGGTTAGGGCGGATAAGAGTTTGGCGTTCATAATTTTTTTCTTTTGTGCGAAGGTCTTTTAATAATTTAATTATCTGATACTTTATTTGTGTTTTTTCATTTGATGTGGATTTTGACAGACTCTTTATTAAGCCTTTACAAATCCTTTATAAATGCTGTCGATCGCATCGGCAAGCGGGCGATTGCTCCCTAAAAACAAACAGAAAATAATTATCAAGATTGTGGCTATAAAGCTTGATTTTGCGGTCATTGGAGCAGGAACCTGCCCAACTGATTTGGGTCTGGTTGATCCTAATTTTTGATTTTATTCCAAGTCTAAATTTTTCACAGCAAACACTTACGTATAAACACTGTCAGTTCCGCGAAATCTGACAGTTATAAAAATTTTATATTAACCAAAAACTGGGAAGATTTGTTTTTGGGGACTTGCCTGTGGGAGTTAAATTAGTCGATCGCTCCGTTAAATTACGTACAAACTGCGATCTTTGGGTTTAGGTCTTGCCGTTGAACTACAGAGAACCCGGGCCGTGACAGATCCCAAAGATGCGATCGATAGTGGCTTTCTGCTTTCAAAATTGCCAAACAGCAGATTGTCATCAGAAATCACCATATTACAGAAACTCTTGGCAAGCCCTAATCGCGATCGATCGTCTATCGCATCAAAAAAGACCGCTGTAGCGTTCCTCAGCCCAAGGTTCGCCCCTCCGGTGGTAGCCGTTGCGTTCCCAAAAACCGAGTTGTTCGGTTTCTGTAAACTCCAGGCCGTTAATCCATTTGGCGCTTTTCCAGGCGTACAGGTGCGGAACTACCAGTCGCATCGGGCCGCCGTGGTCGGGGGATAGCGGTTCGCCGAAGACGGTGTGGGCGAAAAAGTTTTCTGATCGGAGGAAGTCGGCGATCGCAATATTAGTAGTGTAGTCGCCGTAGCAGTGTTCAACGATGTGCAGGGCTTTGGGATCGACTTCTACATAGTTCATAAAATCCGTGACTTTGACTCCCGTCCACTGCACGTCGAGTTTTGACCAGTGGGTGACGCAGTGAAAATCCGCAGTAAAGTTAGTTTGGGGCATGGCCTGGAAGTCTGACCAAGTGAAGGTTTTTGGTTTTGCCAATCCCCAGACTTTAAATTCCCAAGTCTCAATGCTGACGGAGGGTGTATCGCCATAAGTCAGAACGGGAAAGCCGTTGGCGAGGTATTGACCGGGGGGGACGCGATCGCTATTGTCTGATTCTGGCTTGCGAAAAAATTTGCCCTGCATTTATTCAAGCTCTACAGTAAATGACTGCAATCCTCAGTATAACTTAGGGAGAACTACAAACAACAATTTTACCCGTGGGTAATTTACCGCTTTTTACCGAACTTGCAATGCTTGACTGTTGCGCGTTTTCGTCGCCAAAATAATGCTGAGGAACATTTGCGAATTATTGAAAAATTGCTGCCGCGAGTGGAATTTGCGATCGCCTTTGGGGTAAGGAAAGCAGCATTTAGTAAATCGTGCAGGATAACAGAAGTGCGATCGCACTCGATAGACTGAGTTTTGCGAAAAATTCCGTCTGAGAGCTATGATATAAAAGTCAGAGAGAATCTGGTATTGATTATGCTACGCACATTTGAGGCTCTACTGAAAGGAAAGTTTTTAGAGTGGACGAACGATGCTCCGCAACAGAGCGATCGCCCGCTGAAAGTTTACGTGACTTTGTTAGAGGAAAAGTCTAGTATAAGTGCAGAATGTCGCCGTCAAAAAATAGTTGAAATCTTGGAAAAGCTGGCGGCGAGTCAGGCTTTTGAAGAAGTCACAAATCCGGTTGCATGGCAGCGAGAGATGCGTCAAGATCGTCCGCTTCCTGGTAGGGATGAATGATGCTACTTGATAGTAACATTATTATCTACGCTTCTCAACCGGAACACGCCCAGATTCGGCAGTTTATTAGCGAGATCGAAATAACAGTATCCGCAGTTAGTTATGTTGAAGTGCTTGGCTACCACAGACTAACTGAAGAGTCTCGCCTACACTTTGAGGAATTTTTTGGGGTGGTTGAGGTTTTACCTATTTCCCAAGCTGTACTCGATCGCGCTGTCACACTGCGACAAATGAGGAGGATGACACTTGGCGATGCTATTATTGCAGCAACCGCTTTGCTGTACGGTTTGACTTTAGTGACGCGAAATATAGAGGATTTTCAATGGATTGCTGAACTGACGCTGATTAACCCGTTTGAGGCTGAATTAGGCAGTTAAGGTCGATCGCACTTTGGGAAGAAAAAACCATCGCACTTCCAGCCAAAATCAGTATATATTAGAGTTAGAGCTAAAAAATACCAGTAAAAAGTCTATGCCGACTTATAATGAGGTACTAACTCAAGTTCAACGCCTCGCCCTGTCTGACCAACTCCGATTATTAGAGGAATTGAGAAAGATCATTCATCAGGAGGTTGAAGTTGAAGGCGATGATGAGGTGGTTTCAGTCCAAGAAATAGCGGAAAGTCAAGCAGCATTGGCAGATTATTTCGCGGGGCGCGATCGGGGCATATCCTCAAAAGAACTTAAGTTGTGACTCAGATTGGTTCTCGCGGTGATGTGTATAAATAAGGGCGATCGCACTTTGGGAAAAAAAGGGCGATCGCATATTTATTGACTGCTTTTTACGTGATGTTCCACATAAGAGCGCAGCACGGCATTCATTAGAGATTGATAACCTTTTCCTTGACTTTTAAACCAATCTAATACATCGCTATCAACTCTTAAAGAAATAGCTTGTTTTGTGAGGGGTTTTACCAGTTTAGCTTGTTCCCAAAAACTCGCATCTAACTCAGGAATATCAGAGGTATCGATCGCAGATTCTGGAATATTTTCTAATTCTTCAAGTCGTTTGGGCGAGATAGTCATAGTAGGTATTTTTTTCTTGATGAGTGGCTTTTCTTGCAGAGATGATGCGGATACACTCCATTTCTTTCAGTATGCGCTACAGTGACGATAACGACACCTTGTATGGCACCAATACTGATTTCTCGGATTTCTCCGTAGTCGAAACGCTCATCAATGGCATTAAAAACGATTCCGTCAAAGATTTCTTGAGCTTCTTCAAAGCTAATGCCATGTTTTTTGAGATTTTGGGCGTTTTTATTTTCATCCCATTCAAACTGCATAGTGTATATACAAAACGTATCTACTTATAATATAGCATAACCAGATCGCGCTTTGGGAAGAAAAGGGCGATCGCCTGAGCAAGATTCACTCAAGCCCGGTATAATTTATTAAAACTCCCAGATACTAGGAGATTAAGATGCAAGTCAAAGACATGACAGTTGAGCAACTGCGGGACTTAATTCGGCATACCGTTGAACAGTGTTTAGAAGAATATTTTGGCGATCCTGATTCTGGTTTAGAAGTTAAGGAAGAAGTCAAGCTGAAATTGTTGGATTCAATCAAGGTAAAACAAGCCGGAGAAAGTAGCATCGAACCTGGGGAAGTTTATCAAAAACTTGGCATGAAATCGTAATGAGCTATTCGGTTGATTTGACAGCAGAAGCTCAGGTTAACCAAGAAAGATTGACTCCGGCGGTGCGGGAACGTATAGGTAATAAAATCAATTGGTTGGCTGAAAATTTTGAACAAATTACTCCTATGCATTTGTCCGCTAATCTGGCAGGTTTCTTTAAGTTAAGAGTGGGTGATTATCGCGTAATTTATACTTTTAATGAGGAGTTAAGGGTTATTAGTATTCACCAGATTGGACACCGGAGAGAAATTTATGATTAAGTTAAGGGCGATCGCGCTTTGGGAAGAAATGGGCGTACTTTGGGAAGATAAGGGCGATCGCACGAGCGAAATTTCAGACTATCTGGTATAATCAGGCAAGTAGCTCTAATAATTTTCAATAGCTATGAACTATGAAAACTCAAGAACTTCGCCAGAATCTTAAGCAATCGATAGATAGCTTATCTCCTGAACGGCTGCTCGTTGTGGCTGATTTTTTAGCTTATTTAGCAGAACGTGAAAGCAATGAAGCTACGGTGGAATTATTGAAAATTCCCGGTTTTCTAGAAGCATTTAATAAAACCCAAAAGGATGTAGCAGCAGGTAAGGTGACGACCGTTGAGCAACTCAAACGAAAATACTGATGAAAATCTGAATTTTTATTCAGTGGTTCTTAGCTTTGATGCTCAGGAGTTTTTTGAAGAAGCATCAGCTTCTTTACAACGCAAGCTAGATCGATGTTTTGAAATGTTGAAAACTGACCCTCGCAGTCATCCAAATATTAAGCAACTCAAAGGCAAATTAGCTGGATATTATCGCTATCGCGTTGGAGATTATCGGGTTGTTTATGACATTCATGAGGAGCAAAAGCGGGTGGTTGTGACTATTATCGCTCATCGTCGTGAAGTGTATTAGGGGGCACTTTGGGAAGATAAGGGCGATCGCACTTTACCAAATCGACTCAAGACTCAGCACAAATCCGGGAAGAACATCTTCACCTGATAAAGTAGCAGGCGACGACAGCACTTCAACTTCTGCGCCCTGACGATAAATTTCAACTTGTCGAGACTTGCGGTTAATTAACCAACCCAAACGCGCACCATTGTCTCGGTACTCTTTCATCTTATCCTGAGTTTCTTTCAAGCTATCGCTCGGAGACATTAACTCGACTACAAAATCAGGACAAATGGGGGGAAATTTCTTTTTTTGTTCGGAAGTAAGAGCATTCCAGCGTTCTAATGTTACCCATGCAGCGTCAGGCGCTCTATTTGCACCATTAGGAAGTTTAAAACCACCCGATGAATCAAACACTTTACCCAGTTTATTTTGCTCGTTCCAAATCCAAACCTGTGCAGTTAATCCTGCATTGCTGTTGCTAGTCTCTCCTCCTGCTGGTGACATGATAATTAATTCTCCTTTCGCTGTTCGTTCCAGTCTAATATTCTCATTTTCCTGACAAAGTTGAAAAAACTGTTCGTCTGTCAGCTTAACGATAGGGTTGAGGTTGAGGGTGAGGGTACTCATAGCGGTATTTTATAGCGGGCTAAACGACCTTTATTAAGGATGGTAGCATATCAAGTAAGTCTTGAGGGCGATGTTCTATCTAATCAAAATAGAGCGAGCGGTTTGGGGCGATCGCGCTTTGGGAAGAAAAGGACGTACTTTGGGAAGATAAGGGCGATCGCACTTCCCTAGATCCTAAATTGCTATAATAACAATTAGCCAAAAAATCTCAACATAAAGCCTATGTCTACTTATAGCGAGGTACTGAGTCAGGCTCAAAGTCTCACTCCTGACGAGCAACAGCAGCTTTTAGAAGTATTGTCAGCATTGATGCGCGATCGGGTAAGAACCCAAACTCAGGGTAAACGATCGGAAATTGATGCAGCACTGATTGAAATGGCACAAGATCCAGAGTATCAAGCTCAAGTGCTACAGATGGAGGCTGAGTTTGCGGTAGCGAGTTGGGAAGCGTTGCAATTGAGAGAATCTCCTGTATGAACCGGGGAGAAGTCTATGATGCTCGACTTGAACCTGTTGAGGGTTCTGAACAAGGAGGAAGTCGTCCTGTTATCATCGTTAGTCGAGCTACAATCAATACATATAGCCCTGTAGTTTTGGCTATTCCCTGCACTACTTATCAAACTGGTAAACGAGTTTATCCCACTCAGGTATTAATTAAAGCTCCCGACGGCGGATTAACCAACGATTCTATCGCTATGGCAGATCAAGTACGGGTATTATCTAAACCTCGTTTATTGGGTTTACGAGGAATGCTTAGTGATGAAGCAATACTTCTGCTGAATCAAGCTCTATTAATTGCGTTGGATTTGCCTGGTCAAGTTTAATTGCACTTTGGGAAGAGAGGGCCGATCGCACTTTGGGAAGAAAAGGGCGTACTTTGGGAAGAAAAGGGCGATCGCGCTTCCCTAGCTCCTCAATTGCTATAATAACAATCAGCCAAAAAATCTTAATGCAGAGTCTATGTCTACTTACAGCACGGTACTAACTCAGGTTCTAAAACTTGCACCAGATGAGCAACTGCGACTCATCTCTGAATTGTTTGCACATATTCGTCAACGGGTGATTCTATCACCCAAGCGCAGTATTTTAGAATTGGAAGGTTTGGGTAAAGAAATTTGGAATGGGATTGATGCTCAAGAATATGTGAATCAGGAACGAGATTCATGGAATGGATAGCTCAGCTACAAGGACAAGTTGTTGGATTGGATACTGCGCCGCTGATTTACTTCATTGAGCAAAATCCTACCTATTTGGAAATGATGAGGTTTTTCTTTAGAGCCTTCGATCGCGGTGAGTTTAGAATAGTGACATCAACAGTAACACTCGTAGAAGTTCTAGTCTATCCGCTGCGACAGAGAAACACAATCCTGGCTCAAGAATATCGTGAAGTCCTGCTTAATCAAGAAAGTTTGACTGTTGTTGAAGTGACTCCAGATATTGCTGAAATAGCGGCACAACTTCGAGCTACTTACAATTTGCGATCGCCAGACGCTATTCAAATGGCTACAGCGATCCATGAGGGTGCTTCGTTTTTCTTGACAAATGACGCGCGATTGCCATTTTTGCCGGGGTTACAAGTGTTAGTGTTGGAGAATTTGAGAAGTTGAGGGATGATTGTTGGAGTAGAAAAGGGCGCGCTTTGGGAAAATAAGGGCGATCGCGCTTCCCGACTGCTTAACTTCGATCGTGATTATAAACCAGCCAAACAGCGTGGATCATGCCGGGAATCCAGGTAAAAACGAGTGTGAGCACCAGATTTATCCAAAAATGAATGCCAAGCCCAACCGTCAAAAATACGCCTAGCGGGGGAAACAAAATCGCAGCGACTACGTGCAGCACTGGAACGGGGCCTGGCGTATTATCAGTCAGACTCCTGTCATTAACTACAATGTAATCGCTTAGCTTTTTTTGGAATAATAACGGATGGTAATTTTTCAAATAACTAAGATTTTTACGATCTACATTTGGAAATTTGGCTAATACAATTTCTTCATTTATTTCCCAATTCTCATCTAAGAAATTATTTTTTTGATATTCTGGTACAGTCTGTTTTAAATAATCTTCTAGTGTAAAATACATCGTTCTAATCTCTTCTAGTAGCAGTTTATATTCCAACCATTTTTTAGCTTTTTCTGGCTTCACCAGCTTATACCTAGTAATAATATAATTGAGTTTTTGAAGACAAATCAAAGATTCTAACACTCTTCTTTCAGCACAGTTAATATAGCCTAAATGGAGTATTTGGAAAATAGAAGCTGTATATATTACTAAATCTCCACTGTACATTTCACAAGCGATGTTACAGTAGCTTTCAACTGATATTTGTGGGAGTAATCTTATTACTTCCAAATATTCTTCACAATTTTTTAGCCCTTCCCAGTGATTATTATTACCGAAATTATCTAATGCTTGATATCGCAAATCATTAGCTTGGCTTGCCATTTCCCTATGACGCTCTTGTGCTGCTGGATAGTCAGTACCAAATTCATTATACATAGTGCTTTATTCCTTGTTAAACTCTCATTAACTAATATAAAAATCAATAAACTATGTATTGAAGTCGCTTTTTGACGATTTTTTATGTAGATTGAATGAAGCGATCGCCCCCTGCACCCTCTCCCATCCTTTGCGCTAGCGCATGGTAGATTCTCAAGAGCGATCGCCTAACCTTTAACTTTTCCTGTAAATGTTGGCGATCGCAACTTTTATCAATCAATCCTTCATGTTCTAAAGCGTAGTTGCGTAGAAATTCGCTTTACGCCAAGCTTCATCAGGATTTTTCATTGAGTCTTTTGGTTTGCAAGAGAAGCTTAATTGCTTTCTTTGCTTCTGCATCACCGTCTTTAGCAAGTTCCTCTAGCTGTGTAAAAGTATTACCTTTAACATCGCCTGGATATTCATATTGAATTTTGGACAGTCCAAAATCTTTCTTGATTTGGCGCAACTGATCATAAGTGTAGTCGCCACCAAACTTTTCTATGAGTGCTTCTGCTTGTTTTCCCATTTTTCGCTTAATATTAGTGAATGTACAAATCCTTTATCCTTAGACACTGGCTTTTATTCGGCAATCGTAATAACGATCGCCCCTTGCACCCTCTTCCCATTCTTACTATTCGGCTGGTGCATTACACTTAGTCAATGCACAATACGCATAATTAAATATTACCCATGTGGGTAGTTCTCCCGAATAAAGGTTTTAGCTTCTTTCAAAAGTTCTCTGTATTCCATTTCGTCTTTTGTATCACTAAAGTGATTTTCTAGGTGACGATGGAAATGGGTTCGGATATTCCGATCCCTATCATTGTCATCGCTAATCCCACAAGCCTTCATTGCGTCATCAAAACGCTTATTCGCTGCTGTATTACTACCCATTTTAATCCTTATTGAGTTTTCAAAAGTGCGGGAATTAATCAATAATTTTAAGTTTCTAACTTTTGAGTCAGTCAGTCAAGTCGGAAAGATCGGGACTTTACTGAGCCGACAAGATCGGAAAATGTCGGAAAGATCGGGTAAAATACTAGAAACTAAAGCTAATCCGTAACTTATGGACGTTGAAGCAATCCTGAAACTCGCTGACGAGCTAGTTTTCTCTAAAACAGGGAAACACTTAGAATATTTGCAAGAAGCTATACTCCGGGGCGCGATAGAAGATCAGAAATATTCCGAAATTGGAGAAAAATCCCATTTGAGCGAGGGTCATATCAGGGATGTCGCTTGCGAATTATGGAAAATACTTTCGGATGTTTTGGACGAGAATGTTAGTAAAGCAAATATTCGTTATATCTTGAAAAAAGGTAACTCTTATCATGTCTCATCAGCTATTGGCAAAAGTTTTGTAGGGATTAATAACGTCAACATTTGTCAAGAAAAAGCGAGAAGTCCAACACCTCCCAAAAACCCTCCACAAACCCCAACTCAACCCCAGATCGACTTAGGCGACGCACCCGAAATATTCACCTTCTTCGATCGCACTCCCGAACTCTCCACCCTCGAAAACTGGATAACACAGCAACGCACTCGCCTCATCGCACTCCTCGGAATCAGCGGCATCGGCAAAACAACCCTCTCCCTCGGCCTCATCAACCAAATCAAAACCGGCTTCGATTACATCATCTATCGCAGCCTCCGCTTTTCCCCAACCCTAGAAGCAACCCTCACCAACCTGCTGCAAATCTTTCCCCAACCAACAGAAACTCCCCAAAACACAGACACCAAAATTTCCCAACTCCTCAACCACCTACGCAACAATCGCTGTCTGATTGTCCTCGATGACGTGCAAATGCTTTTTTGTAGCGGACAACCCCCAGGAGAATACAAATCTGACTGTGAAAATTATCAGTTATTTTTTAAACTTATTGCCGAAGTTTGTCATCAGAGTTGTTTGCTGTTGAATAGTTCCGAAAAACCTAGAGAATTTGTCCGATTAGAAAAAGCATATCATCCCGTTCGCTCCTTTGAATTGGGAAGTTTAGGAATAGCTGCTAAAGATATTTTGCAGTCAGAAAAGTTATCCGATGAGGAAACATGGGAAACATTGATTGATATTTATCAAGGCAATCCCCTGTGGTTGGAGTTGACTGCAACCCTGATTCGAGAATTATTTGGCGGTAGCGTTGCCCAGTTTTTGCAGTGCGAGATGCCGATTTTAGATGAAGGGTTGCAATCTCAGTTATCTCAACAATTTCAGCGCTTGACTCCGCCGGAATTGGCAGTGGTGACTCACTTTGCTAGTCAAGCTGAACCTGTTGCTGTGTCCTATTTTTTTAACAAAATACCGTTGTCGTCGTCTGAGTTAGTCAATGCAGTGCGATCGCTCAGAAGTCGGTTTTTATTGGATGCAATTGAAGAGGAAAATATAACTTTGTTTAGTTTGAATCCCGTGTTGAGACACTACGTGCAAAGTCGGTATCTTTCTAATTGATATCAAATTAGGTTGATAAACGCGAGCTTCGTAGGGAAACGGCATTGCCCATTGGTGTAAACTTAAGTTTGAAATCTTTTGTATTTCTAGTTTATAGCCCAATACGGTTTACTTACCGTTGATGATATTCGGCAGCTAGTAAGTTGGCTGGCAATTGTTGACTATCCAATAAACTTTTAATCAAACGATATCTAATTTCTGCTATTTGGTTGTTTAAACTTTCAATTGTGTACTCGATTACTCTGATTTGTATGGGTTCAAATCATTTTTTTTTGATTGGCATGGCTGGCGAAGGTTCCATTGATTTTGTCAATATAAAACACTTCAAAAACTTTTTGAGAAAGTGCTGCTACTGTACCTCATAAATCTGGAATACGCTGTATTTTGCAGGATTTGCTGGCTAACTTCTCTTTACCAATCGTAATTGTGCAGCTTATGCCGCCAGTTTTTACGAAGCGTTTGACCGATCGCCTGACCGAAAAGTGCAAGATTAGAGTGGAGGAAGCTGTGACGGGAGGTATTCTGGAACCGGGAGTTGTTTGGATTGCGCCGGGAGATTACCATCTGGTACTGGAAAAACAGGGTTTTGGAGTGCGAATTTGCACGCATCAAGAGGCGCGGGAAAATTCTTGTCGCCCTGCCGTTGATGTGCTGTTTCGATCGACTGCTAAGATTTATGGTGCTGGGGTTTTGGGTGTGGTGTTGACTGGAATGGGGCAAGACGGGCTGCGCGGTTGTCAAAATATTCGGGAGGCTGGGGGTAAGATTATTGTTCAAGATGAGGCTAGCAGCGTTGTCTGGGGGATGCCGGGAAGTGTGGTTAATTCTGGTTTTGCCGATCGAGTGGTATCCTTACAAGACATAGCAGCCGAAATTATCGATCGAGTCAGTAGTCAGTAGTTATGAGTTATGAGTTATTTGTTATTTGTTATTTGTTATTGTTCTACCAATAACTGATAACAAACAACCAGCAATGAATGCCCGATGCCCGATGCCCGATGCCCGATGCCCGATGCCCAATTCCCTATTAACAATGTCTCGACCAACATTATATATTGCCATCACCAATCACGGATTCGGCCACGCTGTCCGAACTTCCTCTGTAGCTGCAAAAATTCAAGAATTAAATCCAGATATTTTACTAATTATCACCACAACTGCACCTCGCTGGCTGCTAGAATCTTACATTACTGGCGACTTTATCCTCCGTCCCCGCGCTTTAGATGTGGGTGTCGTGCAAGCTGATAGTTTGCATATGGACAAAGAGGCGACGCTGGAAAAGTTGCGCGAAATTCGGAAAAACCAAAATTCGATAATTGCGGGCGAAGTTAATTTTATCAAGCAAAATCGGGTGGGTTTGGTGTTGGCAGATATTCCTCCTTTGGCAACGCTAATGGCGGCCTCGGCTGGGGTTCCTTGCTGGATGATGAGCAATTTTGGCTGGGATTTCATCTATCGAGATTGGGGCGGGGAGTTTGTAGAAATGGCAGATTGGATTGGTGAATGTTTCGGAAAGTGCGATCGGCTTTTTCGCCTGCCTTTGCACGAACCGATGCCAGCTTTCCCGAATATTCAAGATGTCGGCTTGACGGGCGGCAATCCTCGCTACAGTAACGATGAAATTCGGAAAGTATTCGGAATTAAATCACCGCTGGAAAAAACTGTGTTGCTGACTTTTGGCGGGCTGGGTTTAGAAGCAATTCCTTATCAAAATTTACAGTTATTTAGCGATTGGCAATTTATTACTTTTGATGCGGGAGCTCCCGATTTGCCGAATTTGATTAGAGTCAAAAGTCAGGAGTTTGCAGAATCTTTCCCAATTTTACCGCGGCCGGTTGATATGATGCCTGTCTGCGGGCGCTTGGTTTCTAAACCGGGATACAGCACTTTTTCGGAAGCTTTGCGCTTGGAAATACCTGTTGTTTCTATTATGAGAGATGGTTTTGCGGAAGCTGCGGTGTTGTTGGAGTGGCTTGAAAATTATGCGGAACATCAAGTTGTGACGGCGGCGGAGTTTTTTGAGGGGGATTGGGGGTTTTTGCGACAGCCGCTGCATCCGCCGCGTTTGTCGGATAAGTTGGATAAAAATGGTACTGAGGCGATCGCCCAAGCTGTTGTAGAATATTTTCAAGATGGCGATTAGGATGATGGTGATTTCTGATCTAAAATCCCAATGGATAAATCTTTGATTGATTCCACCGCAGATGCAAGGCAGATATACGCAGATATACGCAGATATTTTCCTGATCGGAAAGCGATTGAATGCAATGCAAGTCTAATTTTGTCTAAAATCTAAAATCTAAAATCTAAAATCGAATGCTTCATCACCAACAAATACTCAAAATTAAAACTACAGGAAAATCTCTGTGCAACATCACTCCTAAGATAGAAGATGCGGTGGCGAATTCTGGTATTGAAACGGGACTTTGTAGCTTGTTTTTGCGCCACACTTCTGCTAGCTTGGTGATTCAAGAAAATGCTGACCCGGATGTACTTAAGGATTTGGCTAACTTTTTGGCTAAACTTGTACCGGAGGGCCCGAATTACATTCACGATGCGGAAGGCCCCGACGATATGCCGGCCCACATTCGCACTGCGCTAACTCATACTTCCGAACAAATCCCGATCGCGCGCGGTAGATTATTGTTAGGAACTTGGCAGGGAATTTATCTCTGGGAACACCGCCAGCGCGGTAACATTCGCGAATTAGTCGTTCACGTCAGCGGCGTTTGATCGGAATTTGTACCTCGCTGATTTTAGTGGCTTCCGCCGTCATCGGGGAGTTGTAAAAAAAGCGGCGCGGCGGCCCGACTATTTCGTATTCGGGATGTTCTTGAAGCCAATCTTTGAGTTTCTGGAGGTTATTTTCGTAACTTTCCCAAGTGTAGGCCCCGCGCGCGCCAATACTGACAACTGTCATCGGTGAAGTATCTGTGACTTCCACAGCAGAGTTAACGCTACTGGGGGCGATGTTTGGTGCGGGATACAGGAAGGAAACTTCTGCAACCGGAACTTTATCGATTTGCTCGGAAGTTTGCGTGTAGCGCGCTTCTACTGGCGTTGTCATCGCAATTTGATTGTTGCTGATGTGTTCAAATAAGGGATTGAAGGCGATTCCTGTGGCTTGTCGCAAATCGCCTGCGTGGGTGTAGGTGACAGCGCGGTACTGAGGATATTGCTTAACTTCTATGACGCCAATCTGTGCCGGCTCAGGGAATCCACTAGGTAATGTCATTTAGATTTTAGATTTTAGATACTTAGGCTTTGCTCAGTACAAGTTTGAGATTTTAGATTTGACACTAAATAATGAGGCAATACTTACTCTGCAAGGGTTTGCTAGTTACTTGCCGTTGCGTTTGTTTGGGCAACTGCTATAAATAGGCTGAGATTGTTTGCAGCCGATCGCTCTAGTGGCACAACCATTTTAGCAGTTATTCAGGGCGCTGCTAACTGGCGATCGCCTAGAATTAGTTGAGAGATTTCTGACTTAACCTCGTAATAATACGGACGGCGCTAAGTAAGCAGAGAAACATCAATCTAGTTGTCCTTAAAAAATTAGCGTTTTTTAGGGGTGTCTGCTATTTATGTCGGAAAATATTCGGCTGTGCCGATCGAGCTGTGCATTTTCAGTTATAGCCACGGCGATCGCGCTCAGCAACGCCGTTCAATTATATCGCTTTCAGGGAATGACACATGAAAAAGATTCTAGTGATTGAAGACGATCGAGTAATTCGGGAGAATATTCTCAAACTCCTCAAAGCCGAAGGTTTCGACGTGACGGGTGCAGAAAATGGGGCGCTGGGTTTAAACGCCGCGGTGTCAAGTCTTCCCGACGTGATTCTTTGCGATGTGATGATGCCGGAACTTGACGGGTACGGGGTGCTGGTGGCCTTGCGATCGCATCCTGTTACTGCTACAGTACCTTTTGTTTTTCTGACCGGTAAAGCTGATCGCTCTGAAGTGCGGCAAGGCATGGAATTGGGAGCAGATGATTACCTAACTAAACCTTTTACTAAAGCTGAGCTTGTGGGCGCGATATCCAGCCGCTTGAAAAAACAAGCCGCTTTTGTCGAACAGCAGCATAATTTTCGATCGCAAAGCAACGAATTGCTGCAAGAAGCCGCCGATAAATTAGATCAGATCAAAACAAGTTTGTGCGATGCTCTGGAACGAGAAGAATTCCAAGTTTACTATCAGCCGCAGGTCAATGTCCAGACTGGAAAAATCATGAGTGCAGAAGCTTTGGTGCGCTGGCTGCATCCAGAAAAAGGGCTGATTTCGCCCGCCGAATTTATTCCAGATGCCGAAGAAACTGGCTTCATTATACAATTGGGCGAGTGGGTTTTGCAGACAGCTTGCAGACAAATACAAGTTTGGCAAAATGCGGGTTTTTCCTTGCAGCAGGTAGCGGTGAATCTCTCGCCTCGCCAATTTCACCAACCAGAACTCAGCAGCAGAGTCGCCGAAATTTTAGCAGAGATTGGTTTGGCACCGAGCAGTTTGGAATTAGAGCTAACCGAAAGTTTGATGGTGGAGGATGCCGAAAGTGCGATCGCGACTTTGCAACAATTGAAAAATTTGGGAGTTTCGATCTCTATTGACGATTTCGGCACCGGCTATTCTTCTTTAAGCTATCTGACGCAATATCCCTTCGATGTTTTAAAGATCGATCGCTGTTTTATCAGCAACATTACCGACGGTTGCACAAATGCAGCGATTGTCAAAGCTATTATTGAAATGGCACACAGTCTCTGTCTTGAGGTAATTGCCGAAGGAGTTGAAACTGAAGCAGAAAAAGATTTTCTTTGGCGCTACGAATGTGATGCGATGCAAGGATATTTGTTCAGTCCTCCTGTGCCTGCTGCGGATTTTAAAAAGTTGCTGGAGGCCGGCAAATAGAGGAGCGGTGAAGTCAGTCGATTGAAGCATTGAAGCATTGAAGAAGTGAAGAATTGACTCCAGAGATTAATTCGGCAGTTTGAACTTTGCTCTCAAAGCTTTAGATATCCACCAGGACAGGAACCGAAGCATTATATCAGTTTCTGGGCGGTCAATATTTGTGCTATTATAGTCAATGAATATTGTCAAAAATATTGATTCTCTCGTTCCCAGTCTGAGCCTGAGAACGAGAATTATTCAATTATAGACAGCGGTACTTATCGCTACTGTCGCTCCTTCAGTCTAGATAAAAGTTAGTAATATTTTAGGGGATTTCCTCTGCTTTAAGATAGATAATTTACGACTGTTGCGCAACAAATATTACGATCTAATTAATATTTTTTTATGGTTCTATCTGAGATAAAGTAAGTTTTAATGCTAACATAAAATCTATTAGAACTTACGCATAGGAGCCCTGAAATCTGGTTTTTTTACGAAAATACACGTTGTCACCCGCAGTAAGGGTAAAAAACTCGGTTTCTTGGTCGGAGTGCGTCCAGGACTATCTATAGAACCCATTTGAGATCTATTCTGCGTAAATCTCAGAAACCGGGTTTCTCTCGGTATTTCTCGTCACCCAACCCAAAAACTCGTAGAAACCCGGTTTCTCACCCCTTGCGTAAATCTCAGAAACCGGGTTTCTCTCGGTATTTCTCGTCACCCAACCCAAAAACTCAAAGATGTCAAATGGGTTCTATAGCAGTTGGAGCGAAATATCAGGGATCGATCGCTTAATCCCTCAATCTCAAATCGAAAAATGGAAAATCTCAACTACTCACCTTTTTGAGAAAGGCTATAAATATGACAGGGTTGGCAAGTTTCGGGTGGAAGTCTTAGGTGAGTTTGATTTAACGTCGCCAACTCATACAAGCTAAAAAAGACCAATTTGTTAGGCCGGTTTGCAGCCCAAATTAAGAGTTCCATCTATGCTATTAGGATTTAAATCGGGAAAAGCAGATATACAAAAAACCAAGCGACACAATCCCTCGCGGGTGCGTGATCATTTAGCAAACGAGCGCACTTATTTAGCGTGGATGCGAACAGCGATCGCCCTGATGGGTTTTGCAGTCGTCATCGTCCGCCTCCGCGCCTTCCGCCCTCCTCTTTTGCCGACTCCCGGAAACGGCTGGAAGTTGGGTTTACTGTTTTCGGTGGTGGGTTTGCTGACGGTGTTAATTTCTACTAAGCACTATTTTGCTGTCCGCGACGATATCGATTACGATACTTACGAGCCTACCGACAGGTGGGTACTGCTTTTTAGTTTGGCGATCGTACTTCTGGGAGCGGGAGTAATTTATTTTATCTTCTCAGTTCCCAGCATCGCAACTACTTTGATGAGTCCCGAATAATCGGAGTTTTGAGTAAAAATCTTCAGATCGCAGAGTTTGATATATGCAATTGTTGTTCTAACCGATGGCAGTAGATGAGCAGAAACTAAAGCAGCAATATCTATCCAGGGCGGGCGAGCGATCGGCAAACGAACGCACCTTTCTATCGTGGATGCGAAGTGCGATCGCCCTGATGGCTTTTGCCGTCCTCATCGTGCGGTTTTGCACCGTGCAAATCCCCATAAAGCACCTTGGTGACACGGGTTGGAAGCTGGGTTTAGTCTTCTCTATGGTGGGTTTAACAACCGTGTTAATCTCCACTAAAAAATACTTTATCGTGCGCCGCCAAATTGACGAAAATACCTACGAACCTTCAGATTGGCTGATATTATTCTTCAGTGTGGCTGTTGGCTTGTTGGGGGTAGGAGTGATTTTTTTTATTTTTGTAGCCTCCGTGAATTCGCGCAGTTTTGTGATACCCAATTGATTGCATGATGAAGCATCTAAGTTTTGCATTATGAGTGTGCGAGCACCTCAAAAAGAAATGCTTTTTACCAAACCCAAGATGCTCCCATTGCACAAAGCAGTTATACCATCTATAGTCAATTACCGAGACTCAAAAAGGTTCGTAGTGAGGAATGCGAGTCCTCTGCTTTTTAGGACTAAAGTCCTTACTACGAACCTTTTTTATTTATATGTAAACCCCATATTGTGGTTTTTAAACTAATGCTTCGACTTCCCAATCTATCGGCAATTCCAAGTCTTTGAACAGCACTGTACTGAGATAGCGTTCCCCAAAAGAAGGCTGCACAAAAACTATCAATTTACCTGCATTTTCGGGACGCTTGCCAACTTGAATTGCACCGAACAATGCTGCACCGGCAGAAATTCCTGACAACAATCCTTCTTCTCTGGCTAGGCGGCGGCTGTAGCCGATCGCATCTTCGTCGCTAACTGCAATCACCTCATCAATTAACTCAGGTCGCAGCACTTCCGGGATAAATCCTGCACCAATTCCTTGAATTTTGTGAGCACCAGACCTACCTCCAGAAAGCACCGGGCTGCTGGCGGGTTCAACTGCGATCGCCCTAAAACTCGGTTTCCGCTGTTTAATCGCCTCAGCAATTCCCGTAATTGTGCCGCCGGTTCCAACTCCCGCCACCAAAAAATCTACTTGACCATCAGTATCGGCCCAAATTTCCTCCGCTGTGGTTTCCCGGTGAATTTTGGGATTAGCTGGGTTCTCAAACTGTTGCAGCATGAAAGCATCGGGGGTTTCTTCTGCAATTTCTTGGGCGCGGGCGATCGCACTTAACATCCCTTCATGTCCAGGCGTCAACTCCAACTCAGCACCGTAAGCTTTCAACATCGATCGGCGTTCTAAACTCATCGTATCCGGCATCGTTAAAATCAAACTGTAGCCCTTCGCCGCCGCAATCATTGCCAAAGCAATACCAGTATTTCCCGAAGTCGGTTCAACTAAAATAGTTTTCCCCGGTTGAATTAACCCCGCATCTTCTGCCTCCTGAATCATGCTCGCCGCAATCCGATCTTTCACCGAAGCCGCCGGATTCATCCCTTCCAATTTCACTAAAATTGTAGCAACCACTCCCTCAGATTGAGGAATTTTATTGAGTTGAACTAAAGGAGTTCTACCAATTATTTCCGTAACATCTCTAGCAATTTTCATGGTTTAATTTTTCTCCAATTAAATGTAGTACATGGGATTTGCTTGTTTGCGAACATCCCGCTGTTCGCACAAATCTTGTAATGTGTATTTTCCCAACACCGCCCAAGATGCCTGTCTCGCTTCCTGCCAGATTTCTAGCACCGCAGTTTTTTCTATTGTTGCAGATTCCGAAACTTTTTGGGTCTGGCCGCTGCCGTCGCCTTCGAGAGTCGAAAACACCTCTAGCAAAGTAATCTGCCAAGGCTCTTTCGCCAGCAAATAACCGCCTTTAGCCCCCCGCAGACTCTGAACGATACTCGCACGCCGCAGCACGGCAAGAATTTGGTCTAGATAGCGTTCCGGTATTTCTTGAGAAGCAGTAAGTTCGTTCACTGTTAGGGGCGAATCCTTCGGGTGCTGACTCGCCAGTTCCAAGAGCGCTAACAGAGCATATTCTACTCTAGAAGATAGTTCCAGATTCCCCATTGGCGATCGAGTTTAAATTGTAAAATATATTATAGTACATAATTCCGGTAGGTGTACAGGTGTTATTATATTTTTATTACAAAAACGGTTGGAGAAATCTCGTGAGCAACGTAAATGTAGGGAATTTTAGCTGTCGGCACTGTCGGTATTACGAGCAGCACGGACACAGGGGCGGAACCTGCCAGATGCTCGGCGTGGCGGTACAGGGTGGGTGGAAAGCTTGTCCGTTTTTGGTTCCGCCCTTTGCACAGTCTTGGGAACACCCAGAAGTGGCTAGATCCCGAAAGTCTCAAATGTTGGAGGGAGCGAGTATTTTAGAGGCAATACCGCCCCCTTGAAGTAACTGCTAAGTCGGTAGGCGGATATATGCTGTGTCATCGTTAAGTTTATTCAAACTGAGTTACTTGGCGACAATCAACAGGGGTGAGATATTGCATCTTTTGGCAGCCAGAAGAAAGAAATCAGGAGAAACAAAAAAGCAAGGGCGACGATACGCACTTGCTTTTGAACTTTTTGACGAGTCGATGAGAAAATTTAATTAACGCACATTTGATACAAATGATCTGTGGTATAGAAAACTCTGAATTTGCTCGAATATCCCATTGTCAGCGAATAACCTTTTATATTTCGTAGTGCCACACATCTGAAGGTTGCAGAATAATCCGGTGGAGCGGCAGACGCTCAATCAAACCTTGCTGTTGAAAAATACCGAGGGTGCGAGTGACAGTTACGCGACTTGTACCGATGATTTCTGCAATGTCCTGATGTGTTAAAATCATATCGATCTGATGTCCTCGATCTACCTCAGAACCAAATCTCTTAGCCAGCCAAGTTAATAGTTTATAGAGCATAAAGTCAACCCTTTTGTAACCTCGCATTATCATAAAATCTTCAGCTTGCTGAATGTGATTGAGCAAAATATCTCTATTTAGCCAGCGCTCGACCGATAATAAAACTGCCTCGACTTTAGTGAGGCATTCAATTTGAAAAGGATCGCATTTTGATATCGGTTTGCCGATCGTATCACCAGGCCCCCACAATCCCAAGGTGATAATTGTGCCATCTTCAAGCCACGTTACAGTTCGCACTACTCCAGTTTCTATTTGCCACAGAGAATTGATTCTGTTGGGCAAGTGCGATCGGCGAGAAAATATATGTCTGCTCGTTTCATCAAAAGTTTTAGTGGAAAAAGAAGCAATAGTCATAGTCTACTGAATAAATCAAAGTTAGTTTGTACAATGGTCGCAGAATATTGATGATGGCATAAATATAGTAAAAACATTAGGTAAATACCCATTTTTACTATATTCCAGCACCGTCTAAAAATTCTGTAATGAATAAATTGGAAGACAGAGATAATTCATGTATTTGTAACTCTGCTTGCTGAGATTCAGTTGTTTGGAGCAGACAGGATTGAGATTTTAAAATATTAACCTGGTCTTCTAAATCCTTAATTCTATCGAACAAAGCTCGAATCGCTTGAGCTTCCAAATCTGGTAAATATTGAGAATTTCGATCGTTTCCCACCTGATTTTTCCGAGAGATGATGCGGCCGGGAATTCCCACAACCGTGCAATCGCTAGGGACTTCCCGCAGCACGACTGAACCCGCACCAATCCGAACATTGTTGCCAATTTGAATATTGCCCAAAACCTGAGCACCGGCTCCCACTACTACGTTTTCTCCCAGTGTCGGATGCCGTTTTCCTGTGTCTTTGCCCGTGCCACCAAGGGTTGCTCCTTGATAAATTACAGCATAATCTCCAACGATCGCAGTTTCGCCAATTACTACCCCCATGCCGTGGTCGATAAACACGCCCCTACCAATTTTCGCTCCTGGATGAATTTCAATCCCCGTCAAAAAGCGGCTCATTTGGGAAATCAAGCGCGGTACAAACGGCAGGCCAGCGGAATAAAGCCAGTGTGCTGTCCGGTGCAAAGAAAGTGCTTGCAGTCCGGGATAGCAAAATAATACTTCCAGCCAGTTGCGCGCCGCGGGGTCGCGTTCGTAAATAATTTGCAAGTCAGTGAACATATTTAGTCTCGCCGTGTTTCGGTTATCAAGTATCGGCAGTGCCGACGGTTTAAGCTGCATAAAGCAGTATTGGTTGTGGCATTATTACACATAATACTATAACTCGACCAATTTACAGTAGTATATGAGAAAAAAAAATCCTTCCGCGGCTTTTTCTAAGCTGCCTCCGATATTTTCAGCGAAACAAACGGTACTGCTTGTCTGACTTCTTGCCGCAGCGGAATCTCGATCGAGAATTCCGTCCCCAATCCCGGTGTCGAATCGCAGCGCAGCACACCCTTGTGCTTTTCTACGACAATTTTATAGCTGATGGACAGTCCCAATCCTGTCCCTTTTCCGACCGGTTTCGTCGTAAAGAACGGGTCAAACAGCCGTTTTTTGACATTTTCTGCCATACCGGGGCCGTTGTCAGATATCCGCACAATTATTTTGTCAGGACTTGAATATTCTGTGGTGATGGCGATCGCGATCGGATTGGCTTTCGCTGCTTTGGGCCCGCGATCGAGGTTGTAAGTTTCAAGGGCGTCGATCGCATTGGCAAGAATATTCATAAACACCTGATTTAATTGTCCGGCATAGCACTCAACCATTGGTAAATTGCTGTAGTTTTTGACAATCTCGATCGGCGGGCGATCGGCTGTAGCTTTCAGGCGACTTTGCAGAATTAGCAAAGTGCTGTCGATGCCTTCATGGATGTTAACAGGTTTCATTTCGCTTTCGTCCAAGCGAGAAAAATTCCGCAAAGATTGGACAATTTGAACAATGCGATCTGCCCCTATTTTCATCGAGGACAGCAGTTGCGGCAAATCTTCACTAAGAAAGTCAAAGTCAATATTTTCTAAATGCTCCGAAATTTCCAAGGGAGGGTATAAATAGTGTTTTTGGTAGAGTTCTACCAACTCCAACAAATCCTTAGCATATTCGCTAGCGTGGTGGATGTTGCCGTAAATAAAATTAATAGGATTGTTAACTTCGTGGGCGACACCAGCAACTAATAAACCCAAAGTAGACATTTTTTCCTGCTGGATCAATTGAGATTGAGTTTGCTGCAACTCTTGCAAAGTTTGCTCTAGCCGTTGAGATTTAGCTGTGCGTTCTGCTGCTACTTTTTCAAGGCGATCGGTATAATTCAACAAGCTAATTAAATAAAGCGTTGCTGCCATAGTTAAGATAATTCCCAACATCAAAATAGTCAAAGAACGCCAATAGTTTAAAGGATTAATGTACTCTGGCGTTAGCAGTAGTTGCAGCAACCATCGGCGATTTTCAATATTGAGAATGCGAGTGCAACTGCTGCCATCCGGGCAGTAAGCTTTTTGCCCAACATCGAGTTTATTTTTAATATTTTCGTCCGTGATTATCCTTTTTGTATTGGCTTCGTAAAAGGCGAGAAATTTTTTTGATTCAGGAGCCATAGCATCTTGAAGATACACGTTAACAAAATTGAGTTTTGTTTCCTGCAAAGCAGATTTAATTAGAGCATCAACCAGCAAAACACCCATAGTAAAGCCTTTTAAGTTCTCTTGTTTTATAGCGGGTATTTTTGGAGAATATGGGACGGAATTATCGACATAACCTTTGCTAAAAACTGGTTCAAAAACTAAGAAGCTAGGTTGATTTGGTACGGGTAATATTTGGCGGTCAGTCGCGGTAATTTCTTGTCTTTTTGCTGCTTGTTCTAAAACGGGCTGATTGGGAGTCAAATCTAAACCTAAATCTATTTCATCTGTCAGGAATTGCGGAGATTTTGAAACGCTGGGCAGCCAAGCGATAGCCTTCAGGCTCGGATGGCGGTACAAAGCAGAATCAACAAATCTTTTAAACTCTGGTTGTTTCGGATCGTCAGATGTGCTGTAAAATGCTCCGGCAGCCCGAATTATTTCTAGATTGCCACTAACATCTTTCTGGATATCGGCAGCTATTTTATCCAGTCGCTCTTGCAGTTCTACTTGCATGGATTTGTATTCCAAATTGTACGCGACTGAACAGGCGATCGCAGACATCCCCAATCCTGCAAAAAATGTTAATCCTACTTGGATGTGGCGGCGATAACCAAGTAAAGTGCTAGCGGCTAAATCTAACAATTTGTTAGCAGTCATATTCTTCACCTATCTTTTTTCTAGTTCTCGTTCCCAAGCTCTGCCTGCGAACGAATTTCAGGAGGATCTGCCTCGGATTTGGAGCCACGAGACAGCATTACCAGGCACGAGCCTGGTAACGATGTGGTAGCAGTGTTTTGTAGAAGCTTCCCGATAATATTTTGAGTAAGATGCAGCCGCTGATTTAAATAGAATAAGCAGGGAAAGTCATCGCGTGTTTGGGCTTGACGTAAACCTGCTGATCTCGCGTTAACTGTAGAGAATCGAAGCGCTCGCGACTCACGTAAGCTGTTACTACCTGCTCCGACTCTAACACTAACTCAGTTTGAATCTCCCGCCCTAAATGAATGATGCGGCTGACTTTTGCTAATGCAAAACCCGACCCCGGCTTAGTTTGAATTTCCACGTCGTGGGGGCGCAAAAACACTACTTCAGAATGAGCCGCTCCATTATTTTTAGCCGTTGTACCGTTGCTCGCGAACAAACCCGCAGTATTCGGCAACACATTGACCGGCCCAATAAAACTCATCACAAAAGCTGATGCCGGTTTGTCGTAAATTTCCGCAGGAGTGCCGACTTGTTCGACTCTACCTTTGTTCATCACCACAATTTCATCGGCTACTTCCATCGCTTCTTCTTGGTCGTGAGTCACAAAAACTGTAGTGATATTAACTTCTTTGTGAAGGTTGTGCAGCCACGATCGCAATTCTTTGCGAACTTTAGCATCTAATGCTCCAAAAGGTTCATCTAGCAGCAGCACTTTCGGTTGAACTGCTAAAGCTCTCGCTAAAGCAACCCGCTGCCGCTGGCCGCCGGAAAGCTGCGAAGGATATCTGTCGCCCAAACCTTTCAACTGCACTAAATCCAATAGTTCATCAACCCGCTTGCTAATTGAGCCTTTAGGAGCTTTGCGAATTTCCATCGCAAAAGCAATATTTTTCCGAATAGTCATGTGTTTGAACAAAGCGTAATGCTGAAACACAAAACCGATATGCCGTTCCTGCACCGACTGCTGGGTAGCATCCTCGCCGATCAGGTAAATATGACCCGTGTCCGGCGGTTCGAGCCCCGCAATCATCCTCAGCAGAGTCGATTTCCCGGAACCGGAAGGCCCCAGCAGCGCGACTAGAGAGCCACTTTTGATTTCCAAATTCACGTTGTCAATGGCGTGAAAGGAGCCAAAGTGTTTTGATACGTTCTGAACTGTAATGCTCATGATTTTGTGTACCTATTTTAGAAGTTGAGGATGTTAACTCCGAATACCTGACCGATTTACAGGAGTATACAATAATTTAGGGGTTTTGCAGCAAATAATTTTTTGTTAATTTTTGAGATAAAATTAACTGCGGTTATTTGATAAAAGTTAAGTAGTATGGCGTATTTTACGGGAATAAAGGGTGCGTCGCGGCTGGGGAGTTTTTTGAGCCGATCGCCCGGATTGACGCTCAGAAACTCTCAGGAGCGCGGGTTGCGGGCAAAATAGGGGGCGTGGTAACGAGAAATTTAGGCAGAAACTGGGTCGATCGGCTAAGTGGGTAAGTTTTGTGGTAAACAGATATCAACTTCTGTGAACGATCGTAAATATAGATCGGCGATCGAACAACCATCGCCAGGATCATAATTGCAGCTAAGGGGAAAGATGGGGAGAGGGGGAGATGGGGAGATGGGGAGATGGGGAGATGGAGAGGGGAGATGGAGAGGGGCCCTTCGGCTTCGCGAGCGGGTAAAGATGGGGAGAAGATTTTTGATCGATCGTGGAAATATACAATTTAAATGCAGTAAGCTGTACTGCATTTGTAGCTTTAATCCAGGTAAAAAACCCGGTTTCTTGGCTGTGTGCAGACATTCCCCGACTTGCGACAACGGGCGAGTCGCGACAGTACAGAAGATTTCAGAAATTGCTCGATCGGAAGTGCGATCGCCCGCAATTTAGATCACAATAGTTATTTCAGAAGCATACAAGCTTCACCTTTGACAAACTACCAGAATAGTAAATTCTAACCAAAACACCCCTATGGGAAAACCAACAGGCTTCATCGAATTCCTCCGCGAATTGCCCTCCGAACTCTCACCAGTCGATAGAGTCCACAACTGGGACGAATTTCACCTACCGATGGAGGAAGACAAACTCCGCAGCCAAGGCGCGCGCTGCATGGATTGCGGCATTCCATTTTGCCACACAGGCAGCATCATCAGCGGCATGGCAAGCGGCTGCCCGATTAACAACCTCATCCCCGAATGGAACGACCTAGTATATCGCGGACTGTGGAAAGAAGCCCTTGACAGACTCCACAAAACCAACAACTTCCCCGAATTCACCGGCAGAGTATGCCCCGCCCCCTGCGAAGGCGCTTGCGTGCTCGGCATCAACAACCCGCCTGTCACGATTAAAAACATCGAAGCCTCGATTATCGACAAAGGCTGGGATGAAGGCTGGATTACCGCCGAACCCCCCGCCAAACGCACCGGCAAAAAAATCGCCGTCATCGGTTCCGGGCCCGCTGGTTTGTCGGCTGCGGCGCAACTGAACAAAGCAGGTCATTTGGTAACTGTATACGAAAGAGCCGATCGCCCCGGCGGCCTGCTAATGTACGGCATCCCCAACATGAAGCTAGACAAAGAACAAGTCGTGATGCGCCGCCTGAAAGTCCTCGAAGCCGAAGGCGTAACCTTTGTCTGCAACACCGAAGTCGGGAAAGACTTACCAGCAGAACAACTGCTAAAAGAATACGACTCCGTTGTCCTCTGTACCGGCGCGACAAAACCCCGCGACTTAGGAATCGAAGGGCGGGAATTAAAAGGCATCCACTTCGCGATGGACTTTTTGACAGCCAACACCAAAGCAGTTTTAGACAAGAGCGCCAACGATAACTTCATCTCCGCCGAAGGCAAAGATATCGTGATTATCGGCGGTGGCGACACCGGGACAGACTGCGTGGGCACCTCCATCCGCCACGGCTGCAAAAGCCTGGTACAGCTAGAAATCCTGCCCAAACCGCCCTCGGAACGCGCCGCCAACAATCCCTGGCCGGAATGGCCGAAAGTCTACCGCCTCGACTACGGCCAAGAAGAAGCGGCCGCCAAATTTGGGGATGATCCGCGCGGCTATCTCACCACCTCTACCAAGTTTGAGGGCGACGAAAACGGCAACGTCAAAGCGGTACACACCGTTGAGGTGGAGTGGGCGAAAAACGAGAAAGGGCAGTTCATTCCGAACCAAATCGCGGGCACGGAGAAAGTGTTGCCGGCGCAGCTTGTGTTGCTGGCGATGGGCTTCCTGGGCCCGGAACAGCCGCTGCTGGATGCGCTGGGATTGGAACGCGACGCGCGCAGCAATGTGAAGGCGGAGCACGAAAAGTATACAACCAGTATTCCGGGAGTTTTTGCGGCGGGGGACTGTCGCCGGGGGCAAAGTTTGGTGGTTTGGGCGATTAATGAAGGGCGCGGTGTCGCCCGTGAGTGCGACCTTTATTTGATGGGTGAGACGGATTTGCCTTAGTTGATTTGGTTTATATCATGTTCGGTGCCGAGCATCCCTGACGCGAGCATCCCTGACGCGAGCGGGGACGCTCGCACTACACTCGGAAAATGATGATTCCTCAGTGCGACCGTCCTCGCTCGCGATCGATCCTACTTTTGCTAATATACAAGTAAATAAACAACATAGCTTTGATACATTGTTCGGGTTGCCTGCAATACATCTACTAAATTAAAAACCTATGACTACTCTTCCTATCAACCGCGCCACTACCCTCAAAGCGGCTTATCAAGTCTGCAATCCTCTCCAATCCTTAGAAGGTGCAGATCTCGATCGCTATTATGTTGATTTATCAGACGTTCGCAAAACCGAAGCGATCGCAGGTGTCAGTAATATTTTAGACTGTCAAGAACCAGAACAGTTTACCACAATCCTGTTTACCGGACATCGCGGCTGCGGCAAAAGTACCGAATTGAAGCGCATTCAAAAAGAGTGGGAAAAAGATTATCGCGTCATTTATCTGGAGGTCAACGAAGAGACAGATATTAATGATGTCGGTTATACAGATTTCTATTTGATCGCCATTAAGCGAGTTGAGTTTGAAATGCGTCGGCTGGGACTGAAATTAGATACTCGGCTGATGGATAATTTTGAGGCTTGGTTTAAAGATGTCACCGAAGAAACAGAACGAACAGTTGAAAGTTCCATCAGCATCGAAGGAGAAGCAACTTTGGGGCCGGAAGCTCCATTTTTAGCAAAGTTGTTGGTAAAGTTACTGGCACAAATCAAAGGTTCTGATAAGCAGAAGAAAACAATTCGCCAAACTTTAGAAAAAGACATTTCACGATTAAAAGCAGATATCAACTTGCTATTAAACGATGCTGTCAAAAAGCTGCGGAAGAAGTTTCCCAAATATAAAGGATTTCTGATTATATTTGATAATTTAGACCGCGTTCCTCCCAAGGTGGCCAACCATTTATTTTTTGACTATGCCGCTCAACTTCAAGAACTGAATTGTACGATGATTTACACAGTTCCGCTGGGAGCTCTGTACTTGTCTCAAAATGCCGTTAAGAATTTTGACTGTCCTCACATTGTCCCGATGGTTAATATTTATGAATTTAATCGAGATAGCTGTGACTTAAACTACAACGAAGTTAGCTTAAATGCTATGGCTAGTTTAATTGAACGCCGAGTTGAAGTTGACACAATCTTTGAGTCTCGCGAACAATTGTTGGAAGTGGCAAAAGCCAGTGGTGGTCATGTTCGCCAACTCATCCAGATTATGCGAACTGCTTCCATAACAGCTAGAGGTCGCGGTCATGATAAAATAATGGCTGAAGATGTTACCTATGCAATCAAACAAGAACAATTTAATTTTGAGCGGATTATCCCGCAAAATCATTATCCACTTTTAGCTCAAGTTTGTTTGACGAAAAATATTAATAAAGATGAAATCAGTGAATTGATGTTATTCAATCTTTCGGTTTTGGAATACAACGGCAAAAATCGATGGAACTATCCGAATCCGGTGGTGAAACAAAATGACGAATTCCAAAAAGCTCTCCGAGATGCCAGAGAATCTAATGTTAACCCAGAACGATCCTAATTCACAAATTGGGCGATTTTTAGCTGTCAATCAGCGGGTATTTAGTCAACTTTTGACTTTTGTTGATTTTTCGGAGAATTTGACTATTGGGTTTGTCGAAGTTAATTTTAATGCGGAAGCTGATTTGTTAATTGAGGAATTGAAAAATCATCCAATTTCTCAAGAAACTCAATTTGAAGTTTTGAACTTTGATGAGGATTTGCGTTTTCTCCGAGATGAAATAATCAAAATATTACCTACTATTAAGCGAGAACCTAATAAAAAATTAGTTTTAATGGTGCGGGGATTTGAAAAGTCGATCGGCAAATTTGACGAATATCCTCCAGTTTTACAAGACCTTAATTGGGTGCGAGATGCTTATAAAACCAGCGTTCCCCATCCGATTCTGTTTGTTTTGCCGGACTATGCGATTACTCGTTTGGCGAAGTTTGCAGCGGATTTTTGGGCGTGGAGATCGGGCGTATTTCTGTTTAAAACTACTCAAGCTACTATAGATGATGCCGTTGCTAGGACTCTTGATTCGCCAAGGAGTTTTAGGACGTTAGAAACACCTGAAAAGCAAGAACGTATTGATCTTTTACAGTCTTTGTTGATGGATTATAGTCCGAGTCATTCTGGAACTAAAAGAAATCCTAGTGCTTGTGCTAATATTTTACATCAATTAGGAGTTGCTTATCTCAGTCAAGGCAAGCCGGAACAGGCGATGGAGTATTTAGAAAAAGCCTTGGAGTTGACAAAGGAAAGTGAAAATTTATCGCTGCAAGCTGATGTTTACAATGAATTGGGTAAAGCTTACCGACAACAGCGACAATTTCCGGCAGCAATGAGTGCCTATCAAGCATCGCTGGAAATTAGTCGCACGCTGGGAAACCGTAGCGGGGAAGCTAATGCTTTGTATTATTTGGGGAATGTGTGTCAGGATTTGCGAGAGTGGGAAAAGGCAAATGTTTTTTATCAGCAATGTTTAGAAATTCAACAAGCCATCGGAGATATCTACTCTCAAGCCAGCACCTACCAGCAGTTAGGATGGGTGGCAAAACAGATGTGGAATCTGAATGAAGCAGAGAGTTATTATCAACAAGCTTTACAGATTCCCCAAAATTTATTATACAAAGATTTAGAAAGCGTTATAGACACCTTGCACCCCCGCGAACGCGATATTTTGCGGCTTAGGTATGGCTTAGACGATGGACGAATCAAGACTTTGCAAGAAATTGGTTACATTTTCAACATCACTCCCACACGGACTCGGCAAATCGAAGCTAAAGCACTGCGGAAGTTGCGCGATCTCAAAAGGACAAAATTGGGCAATCTCTCTGATATGGCAAATATTTGGGGAGCATTGGGAGACATTGAGAGAGATCGCGGTAATTGGGATGAAGCAGAGAGATTGTATCGACAATTTTTGGAAGTAGAGACAGAATTGGGCGATCGATCTGGTATGGCAACTTGTTGGGGAAAGTTGGGAGACATTGAGCAATATCGCGGTAATTGGGAGAAAGCGGAACGACTGTATCGGCAATGTTTGGAAGTTGAGATAGAATTAGGCGATCGCTCAGGTATGGCATCTAGTTGGGGAGTATTGGGAGGTATCGAGCAAAATCGCGGCAATTGGGAGGAAGCAGAGAGATTGTACCGGCAATGTTTGGAAGTTGAGACAGAATTGGGCGATCGCTCTGGTATGGCAAGTAGTTGGGCATCATTGGGATCTATCGAGCGAAATCGCGGCAATTGGGATGAAGCTGAGAGATTGTACCGACAATCTTTGGAAGTAATGACAGAATTGGGCGATCGCTCTGGAATGGCATCTATTTGGGGAGTATTGGGAGATATCGAGCGAAATCGTGGCAATTGGGATGAAGCTGAGAGATTGTACCGACAATGTTTGGAAGTAGAGACAGAATTGGGCGATCGCCCTGGAATGGCATCTATTTGGGGAGTATTGGGAGATATCGAGCGAAATCGCGGCAATTGGGATGAAGCTGAGAGATTGTACCGGCAATCTTTGGAATTAAGGACAGAATTGGGCGATCGCTCAGGTATGGCAACAAGTTGGGGAGTATTGGGAGATATCGAGCGAAATCGCGGCAATTGGGATGAAGCAGAGAGATTGTACCGACAATCTTTGGAATTAAGGACAGAATTGGGCGATCGCTCAGGTATGGCAAGTAGTTGGGGAGTATTGGGAGATATCGAGCGAAATCGCGGCAATTGGGATGAAGCAGAGAGATTGTACCGGCAATATTTAGAAGTAAGGACAGAATTGGGCGATCGCTCAGGTATGGCAATTTCGATCGGTTGTCTGGGAGAAATTGAGATGCTTAGGGGAAACTTGGATGCAGCAGAACCACTTTTAAAAGAGTCTTTAGCGAAGTTACAAGAACTGGGAGAATCTGCAAAGATTGCCGAGTCTAACTACGATATAGCACGACTTTACCGTAAACGCAACAACCCAGAACTTGCCCAACAATATTACAACAGTGCCCGTCAAATCTTTCAACAATTGGGAGCCGCGAAAGACTTAGAAAAAATCGAGCGAGAGTGGGAATCCGATTAATTTTAATCAAGAAATGCCGCAGGCGATAGGTGAAAAAACTCTGAAGAAGACCGGGCGGTTGAAACCGCGTCTATACAGACAAAACCCGCCTCCGCGGGTTGAAGACCGAACCGTTGTTTTCTTCAGTCCGCGGAGGCGGACATTGTTTGTGTAGACGCGGTTTCAACCGCCGTCTTATCTTGGGGATTCTCGCTTTTCCATCCCCAATCAACCAAAATTCAACGGATCGACATCAATAGTTAGACTAACAGAACGCGACGTGCGATCGCGCAAGCCGATCAAATCCGACAAATCCACAGACTCATCCACAGGTAACTTCAGCAAAATCTGCCACCGATAGCGATTCGCAACCCGCATAATCGCCGCCGGTGCAGGCCCCAACATCTCGCAGCCAGTCACCGAAAGTCGATCGATATACTCCCGACAAACAGACGCCAATTGTACCGCAGTCACCGCAACTTCCGCCGCATCAACACTACTCAACCGCAACAAAATCAACCGCCCCGAAGGTGGATAATTCAACGCAGCCCTTTCTGCTAATTCCGTCTCCACAAAACCCGCATATTCGTGCCGCCTCACCGCTTGAATTACCCGATGTTCGGGAGTGTAAGTTTGGATAATTACCCGCCCCGGATCGTCACCTCTCCCCGCACGGCCAGCCACTTGAGTTAATGTTTGAAAAGCCCGTTCGCTAGCCCGATAATCCGATAAATTTAGCAACCCATCAGCAGAGACAACTCCCACCAATGTGACTCCAGCTAAATCTAACCCCTTCGTCAGCATTTGCGTACCCAACAAAATATCAGCTTCCCCATTAGCAAATTGAGTTAACAATCGGCGGTGGTCGCCCTTATTTCTAGTAGTGTCGCTATCAAACCGAATCGCCCGCAATTCAGGAAACAATCTCGTTAATTCCTGTTCCACTCGTTGGGTGCCGCTACCGAAGTTTTTGAAGTAAGGAGAACTGCATTCAGGACAGTTTTGAGGGTGTCGTTCCGTGTGGTTGCAGTAGTGACAACGCAAAATTTCCGCGCTTCCTTCCCCGATGTGGTGATAAGAAAGAGAAACATCGCAATTCGGGCATTCCATCACGTAGCCGCAACTCCGACAAGAGACAAACGTGCTGTGTCCTCTTCTGTGAATAAATAGAATACCTTGCTGTTGTCTTGCTTGCAATTGTTCCAGGGCATTTTGCAGGGAATTGCTAAAAATTGAGCGGTTCCCTTGCCGCAATTCTTGGCGCATATCGACTATTTCCACAGGCGGCATCGGGCGGGAATAAATGCGAGTTGGTAATGATAAATAATGGATAGTTGGTAACGAGTTATAATCTCGGCGCGTCCCCACCAATGTCTCTAAAGCTGGCGTTGCGGAACCTAAAATTAACGGACAATTTTCTAATTCGGCGCGCCATTTTGCAACAGTACGGGCGTGGTAGCAGGGCGCTGGTTGGTCTTGTTTGAAGCTGCTGTCGTGTTCTTCATCGAGGATAATTAAGCCGAGGTGAGGTAATGGCGCGAAAATGGCCGATCGCGTGCCGATGACAATTTGCGGGGTTCCAGCGAGCATCTGCCGCCATGTATCGTAACGTTCGCCGTCGGATAGGGCGCTGTGGTACACGCAAATTTGCTCGCCAAACCGGGCGCGGAATCTGTCTGTCAGTTGCGGTGTCAACCCGATTTCGGGGACGAGTACGAGGGCGGATTGGCCGCTGGCTAAGATTGGGGCGATCGCCTGCAAATACACTTCAGTCTTACCAGAACCCGTAACGCCGTGCAATAGCACTTGACGGAATCCCGAAAAACTGTTAATAAACGCTAAAGCTTCAGCTTGAAAATGAGTTAAATTTTTCGGCGCATCGGGTAATTGAGCAATTCCGCGATCGGCCCTGAGCACTTCCCTTTGGTCAATTACAACACTACCTTTTTGCTCCAAATTTTTGACAACCGAAGAACTTGCGCTGCAAATTCTCAGCAAATCATTCATCCACATTTCACCGCCACCCCGCCGCAAAACTTCCAATACTTCTTGTTGCCGCTTGGTTAAATCCGTGACAAAGGCACTGGGAATTAATGTCACCGCCGGTTTGAGTTGTGGTTTGGGAGGATGGGGCGGTTCTAAATAACTTTCTACCCAACCGCGTTGCAATAAATCTTTCAATCCCCGATAACTTCCCTTGACTTGCCCCTGGAGATATTTCCAAGTGTAATCGCCGTTTTTTTGAGCTTGCAGCAATTGCAAGATTTGACTGGCGGCGGGATTCAAAAATGTTTCGGCATTTGGAGAAATGGCGCTTTTAATTAACCTAATTCGGCGCACGGAACGGCTTAACAAACCGGGCGGCAGCGAGGCTCTAATTACTTGAATTAATGATGTGCAATAATAGGTGGATACACGTTCGATCAATTCCCAATAAGTAGGCGGGAAAAATCCAGTGCTGACAATATCTTCGACATCTTTCACCCGCGCCGGATCTAAGTCGGTTGGCAGTTGAGAAATGAACCGAATCGCGATCGCCCCTACCTGTTGACTGCCAAAGGGTACACTCAAAATATCCCCCGGCTGCACATTCAATTCCGCAGGTAAACGATAGGTAAATAACTTGTTTTCCTCCCCAGGCGAGTCCCCCGCGCCCCTGAAAGGAGAGTCCACCAACACCTCGATCCACTCTGCGCGCACGGTGGGGCGCTGGGGCGGTTCGCTGCTGCCGTAGGATGCCCCGGCCTCTGCCGCTATAGGGGTTGACAAACCAAAAGTGACAGTAGACATAGGGTTGCACATCATACTAGGAGGAGCCGCGGTCAAAGGGAGTTTTCATTATCCCTCAGTTTAGCTCGATCGATCGATATCGCAGTTTTCGATCGCAGGAAATACAGAGTAAGACAGTGCAATGCCTTTCACCGTCTCAATAATCGGCTAAAACCCGCTAGGGGTTTTCATCTCAAATCCGGTAATTACCGAATTATACCAAGTGCGAGTGTTCAAGACGAGGGAGTGTTCAAGACGAAGGAGTCTTTAGCCGATATTTGTCCATCAGTCAACTAAAAACAGCTTATATTAACTTAACTGAGGGATTTCGCGATCGGAATCTCGATCGCAAATTCAGTCCCTTCTCCCACTTTGGATATGCACTCCAACCTCCCGCCGTGTTTATCCACAACAATTTGATAACTAATTGACAGTCCCAAACCTGTACCTCTACCTACTGGTTTCGTCGTAAAAAAAGGATCAAAAATTTTTGCCTTCACTGCGTCATCTATTCCCGGCCCATTATCCTTAATACTGATTTTTACCCAATCTGGTTCTTGAATAGATGTAGTAATTATAATCTGACTAGGAAAGTTAATTTTCTGTTTGTTTGAATCATGGTATTCAGAATTGTGCAAGGCATATATGGCATTACTCAAAATATTCATAAATACTTGATTTAGCTGTCCAGCATAACATTCAACGGGCGGCAAATCTCCATAATTTTTGACAATTTCAATTTCATCAAAATTGGCTTGAGCCTTGACAGCACTCTGTAAAATCAACAGGGTACTGTCAAGTCCTTCATGAATATTAACTTTTTTTACGTCAGATTCATCCAAGCGAGAGAAATTTCGCAAACTTAGTACAATTTCACGAATGCGGCCAGTACCGACTTTCATGGAATCCAAGATTTTCGGCAAATCCTTCTTGATAAAATCAAGGTCACTATCCTCGATAAACGCTGCAATTTTATGGCTGGGATTAGGATATTCCTGCTGGTACAAATCAAGAAAAATTAGTAACTCTTGAGTGTATTGAGTAACGTAGGCGATATTGCCGTGAATGAAATTGACTGGGTTATTAATCTCGTGAGCCACACCAGCAATCATTTGACCCAAGGAAGACATTTTCTCTGTTTGAATGAGTTGAGCCTGGGTTTGCTGTAAATTTTGTAGAGTTTGTTCTAGTTGTTGAGCTTGAGCAGTCGCAGTGGCCGCAAGTTCATCCTTAAGTTGCAAGGTTTGATGAAGTTCTGCTTCAGCGCCCTTGCGATTGGTGATGTCAAAAACTACTCCGTCAAGCCACATAACCTCGCCGTTTTCATTGAATATGCCTTGACCTTTTTCTGACACCCATCTCACACTTTCATCCTGTCTCATGATGCGGTACTCGATCATATACTCTGGTTGATCGAGAATTATTTGATCGAGAATTTCTTCTACCATTTCTGCATCTTCAGGATGGATGATGCTGTTAAAAACTACAACTCGATTGTTAATAAAATCCGTGGCGGGATAGCCAGAAATTTCTGCGATCGCATCACTGATAAACTCGATCGTCCAGTCGGCATCGAATACCGATCGATAAACGGCACCAGGGAGATTAGAAACCAATGTTCTGAAACGTTTCTCGCTCTCCTGTAGCACCTCCGTATGAGACTGAATGCGTCCGGCCATTTGGTTAAAAGCGGCTGCAATCTGAGCAAGTTCGTCAGAACCTCCCAGTTGGGCGCGATCGCCCAATTTTCCTTTGCTGAAGCTGTTGCTCGCTGCTACCAACCTCGCAGCGCGCCCAGTCAAGGTTTTCTCAAAAAACAACCAGACAATCACGCAAAATAAAGCTAATCCAATACTCGTTTCAGTCGATCGCTGTAAAGCATCTGCATAAGCTTGCTGCTTCACCAACAAAAGATCATACTCTAGCAAAAGAATCCCGACTCTCGAAGGGCGAACTTCTCCCGGCTTAGCCCCCAACAAAACCGGATAAATTGCCCTGATACTCTCTCTATTTTGAGAAAGCTTGACTTCTCCTGACATGATTTCCCGAACTTTGGAAAATTCTGCTGGTAAATAGCTAGGTAATGAGATTTCGCTGACAGGGCGATTCCGCAATTCGTAACGAGTTGCCACAATTATTGTGTTATGTTCATCACAAAGTAAGGCTAAGCGGATATTGCGATCGCTCCCCAACTTGCTAATGGCGATTTCCACTTCCTCAACATCTCCTCTGCGGTACAAATATTCCAGCATTCCTGAGATTTGATTGGTGGAAAACTTCAAATTGCTCATTCCCTGTTCTTCTTGCCGGCGGTAGGACTGATCTACCTCCCGTTGAAAAGAAAATAAACCCAGCAAACTACCGCAAATCAGCAGAATGACCGGAATTGAGAAACGTAGAGGAAAAGGAAATCGTTTCATAGTTAGAAATTAGATAATAGTTGAGATTATAGATTATTCATGACTTACGCACCGCGTGCCAGAAACCCCGATTTGTCCCGGCTAGATTTGGTGGATAAACAGATAATTTTTCACATAAATTAGGTTAACAATTATCACTTTTAATTGTTTTTGCCACTAACCACAAATAAACTCCTAAAAATTCAAGTTAAACACAAATTTATTATCAAGAACCAAAATTTATTTCAGTTCACAACTTCACATTTTTGACCAGCCTATCGTCCAACAAAGGAGTGGGATCTAGCGCTTTAGGCAGTAATTTATTGTCTAACATAACTTGAGACAATCGCTTGACGCCCTTCAGCAATGAGGGGTCTGTTTTTCCTAGTAATTTTTGGTTTTCTTGCAGATCTTGACTGCTCAGCCCTTTTAAAGATTCTAAGAATTGCTCTGGAGTAACTCCTGTACGGGGAGCAATCCTACTAGCAGCATCCTGGGGATTTTTTGTCAAGTAATCTAGGGCACGGAACCGACCGTCAACTAAAGCTTGTAAAGCTTTTGATTGGTTATTAATTACATCCTCGCGCACTACAAGGACATCGATAACTTCACCCGGAATTTGCGAACTGTCAAACAGTAGTTTTGCACCGGATGCTAGCAGATTTGTCCGAGCCGAGCCAAAGGTAACAACTGCATCTATAGTTCCCTTTTTAAAGGCTCGCTCATGTTCTGATACTCCTAAAGAGACAATTTTTATATCTTTAGGTGACATACCTTTTTGTTCTAAAGCACGGGTAATCATGAAAGCTCCTAGTGCAGTAGATTCGAGGCCTACTGGTCGGTTTTTTAAGCCTTGCACATTTTGAATCTCTGGTTTTCCGAGAATCACATCCCCACCGTTAGAGAAATCCATCACAACTACAATTTTTACATCGGGATTAGTGGCTGCCAAGACCAAAGCTTCATCGATAGATAGCCCTGCTGCTTCAATTTCTCCATTTCGATAGGCTCGTACCTCTTCTGTAGCAGAAGGGTAATCTACTAATCGAATGGGGGTATGATCGTAGTAGCCTAAACTGCGAGCCAAGTACAGAGTTTCAAACCCTGGCCACACATTGGCACCGACTCGCAAAGGGGGTTCTGCTGTGGTGCAACTAGCTAATATGGCTGTACACAGTGTTACAGCAGCAATGCCAAGGGTAAACCTTTTTGTGAGTTTCAGACTCAATTCTCTCCAAAACTTGAGGTCAAACATCAGAGGATTTCTCAACATATATTTAAGTATGCCTAGGGTGATTCATTCGTAAATTATACTGGTAGGCGGACAGTTATTTTCAGGTGGTGCGATCGCCCATATTTACCAATCTAGTCAATAGAAAGGTCGATCGGCAAATTGTAGCAGCCGCTTGAGGGTGAATAATTTGCCTGTAACAAATTGCCTGTGACAAACAACTTTATACACAACCCGCGCGGACACAAAAGTATTGATTTTTACTGCGAAGTGAAGGTGCGATCAGAAGGCGTGCTCGGAAGGTGCGATGGGAAGGTGGAGACGGTTCGCAATCTTCCAAACAGCAAGGAAATTATACCGTTCCCGATCAATTTAACTCCAATGTGTCGATCGCACTTACACACCCGCACCATTTTGTGCTAAGACTTAATACTTGTGACAACATCGACACAGCAGTTTACATTTGGAGAGTATTAGATGTCAGGTAGCGAAGTTCGTGCAGACTTTTGGATGAGCGAGTACATTACCCCTTGGGATATTTACGTTCACGGCATCATCGGCGTGCTCGCTTACAAAAAAACTGCCTACCAAGAAATGTACGTCGTTCAAACCGGCACCTACGGTAAAGGCTTAGTTTTAGACGGCAAATGGCAATCTTGTACAGGCGACGAGTTTCTGTACCACGAACCCCTAGTGCACCCAGCAATGATTGCTCACGGTTCGCCCAAAAAAGTGCTGGTTCTCGGCGGCGGCGAAGGAGCTACAATTAGAGAAGTGCTGCGCTGGAAAACAGTTGAAAAAGTAGTGATGATCGATATTGACGGCGAAGTAGTAGAAGCTTGCCGTGAATACCTGCCAGAAATGCACCAAAATGCCTTTGACGACCCCCGATGCGAAGTAGTAATCGGCGATGCTTTGGACTATTTAGACAACACTGACAACGATTGGGATATTGTGATTTCTGACTTGTCAGATCCAATTGAAGAAGGCCCATCTTTCCAGTTATTTACCAAAGAGTATTTTGAAAAAGTCCGCAAGATACTATCGCCTAATGGATATTTTGTAGTGCAAGCGGGCCCAGTTTCTCCAGCAGAAATGAAAATGCACGCCCGCATTGTCAACACCCTGAAAGCGGTATTCCCCAACGTTCAATCCTGCACCAGCTTTATTTCTACCTACGGAGCTCCTTGGGGTTTTGCCATAGCTTCCAGCCAGGAAATAAACACGCGGCCAGAACCCGAAGTTACCGACAAAATACTGGCAGAAAAAACAACTGGCGGGTTGCGGATGTTAGATGGGATTACCCTGTTGGGGTTGATGCAAGTTCCCGGTCACTTGCGGCGGGTAATCGCTGAGGAAACCGAAGTTTATACTATGGCAGCACCGCCTAAGTTTTTCGGGAAAGGGTCTATCGGTCAGTGAAGTTAAATTGCAAGAGAAAAGTCGTTTGGAGTAACTGAGATGAACAATTTAGTTCGCATAATCGCTGCCATTTTTCTTCCCCCTCTGGGCGTATTTTTGACTGTCGGCATCGGCACAGATTTTTGGATCAACGTGGTGCTCACGTTTTTTGGCTTTATTCCCGGCATTGTCCACGCCATTTGGGTAATTTCTAAGCACGATCGGGGCTAGATCTCCCTGGCACACTCCTTAAAAAGGGGGGGACAGGAGTATTCTCAAAGTCCCCCTTCTTAAGGGGGATTTAGGGGGATCTAGACTCGGATGTGAACGATAGATACAAAGGTTTTTAACCGATTTTTGATACTAATTGAACTAAATTCCTTGTCGCAGTTTGTAGCAAGGAAGGATTACTAATTACTGATAAAATCGATTTCTTCGCAAACCAATTCAGCGATTTTCTGCGCCGCCCCAGATTCGCCGCGCACGCTGCGGAGCCGATCGCCCATTTGTGCTAATTTGTCAGGATGGCTCAAATAGTCGATCGCCAAATCAGCCACAACCTCCGCTTCCAGCTTCCCGATTAACTCTGGCACAATCTCCTCCCCAGCCCAGATATTCGGCCAAGCATAAAGCTTTCCCTTGCCCAACTGCAAGATTAGCCAATTAATTCCAGTTGCAAAAACAGAACCAACTAACGGCAAATTTGCCAACAATCCCGGCAAACCATCCCAAGCTTTCATCGCATCCAACTGCTGCGTCGGAATCAACACAATCATCGGTACAGCTAACGAACCCAATTCCGCAGTATTCGCCCCCACAGTAGTCAAACACAGGCTGCATTTTGATAGCAAATTATAGGCTGGTGTCTCAGTCCAAAGTTCTATTTGTAAGCCATTTGCTGTCTGCAAAAACGGCGTTTCTGTTAAATGCAGTTCGGCGCTGGCGTTTTTAAATAAGTGCAGGCAGGGATTTTGTTTTGGATCGGCAAAACCTGCTATAGTTTGCAGGTCTAAGGTGGGAGCAACGGGAATTACAAAGCGCGTTTGAGGGCGGATGCGATGGATCGATTGCGCGATCGCCAAACATAACGGTACACCTAAAGCTAATTTTGCCGCTTTAGAACCGGGTAACAATCCAATTAACTCTATTTCTCGTGGGGGCGGTGCGCCGTCTTTTGCGTCCGATTTGCGATCGCCTACTTCTGCAATCAAATCTCCCACAACTGCAAATTTATCAGCATATTTTTGCGGAACTTTAGCAAAAACTTCCGGTTTCATCGCCGCAAACTTATCAATCCAGCGATACCACCGCGCGTCCCATTCCGCATAAGTAACAGTCCGATATTTTAGCCTTTTGCCAATCACAACCGTAAAAAATTGGTCGCCGCCTAAAAATAAAACAACTCCGGTTTTATACCAATCCCAATTTTCCGCAGTTTTGCCCGATAATAAGAATCGCATAAAATGCTCCGGTGCTTGCACTCTGTCCACTTCTGGGTAGTTCGAGGCGATTTCTGCTTCTTTCCCCGTGGCGTGCGGACAGGGGGACAGCACCACCGAAATTCGGGCTTCTGTGCCCCTGTTTGCCAATTGCTGGCGCAATGCTTGCACGGCGGGACGCACCCAAGTTGCTAATTCTCCGGGCCCGTTGGAGAGGATTAAAATATCGACTGTCATAGGACTTAATATTTGAAAGGATGCAACGGAGATTTTATGACAGATTTAATGGATGCCGTCAAGATGGGTGATGTGGCGGCTGTGGAAAGTGCGATCGAACAACGCGCAGATATCAACGCCAAAGATGACGAAGGCGCAACGGCTTTGACGGCTGCGGCTGAGGCTGGCAATGCTGAAATTGTCAAAAAAATCCTCGCAGCAAGCGCGGATGCTAACAGTCAGGATAAAGACGGGTGGACGCCGTTAATGAGTGCCGCTGCTGCGGGACATAGCGAGATTGTACAGCTTTTGCTGGATGCGGGGGCGGATGTGAATGCTAAAACTACTTTTGGTTTGACAGCTTTGATGAGTGCGGCGGGTAGCGGGCGCACTCAAGTTGTGGAATTTTTGATCGAAAAGGGTGCTGATATTAAAGCTAAGGATAATAATACTTGGACTGCTTTAATTTGGGCATCTTCGGAAAATCATCAAGATGTTGTTGAGGTTTTGAAGCTGGCGCGCGATCGGGCTTAATTATTGAGAAACCCGGTTGCTTTGAGCGATCGGGTTTCTCGTTAGTATTAATTGCTTTCTAGCCTAGGAAGAAAGGACTAGGCCCAAAGTCGGTGCTAGGAAATGTCTGTTGTTTCAAATTTAATCCAGCACCTCCCTCAAGAATTGCAATTCTATCTCCTGCTTTTGAGATCACTAAATCTGCACCCACTGGAGATATTTGATAGTCACTGAGTGTGCCTGATAGCTGAAGTACATCTCCCTGACTGGCATTAAAGTCGCGAATGCGAGCCTCCCCCGGGCCTAAATACAATTCTTGAGTGGTGTTGCGGAAGCTGCTACCAGGAGAACCCGAATTATTGTCATAAGCCAAAATAACAGTATCAGCACCTTCGCTACCAATCAACGTATCAAATTCGTTGCTACCGTCGCTCGAATAACTGCCATCAAAAGCAACTCCAATAATTGTTGTTTTTCCCTTACCAAAAGCAGTAACAATATCATTCCCCGAACTCCCGACAAAAGTTGCCGATCGATTGGTTTCAAATTGCCCAACTTTTGTATACTGGTCGATACCTGAATCAAAATTTCCTGCTTGAACCGCCGCAGCAACATCGGGATTGCTTGCTAAATATCCAGCTTCCAAAAAGTTATTCACTACAGAAACTTTATCAAAAGAAATTAGGCGCTCGATCCCCTGATTTACCAGAAACGGCATATTCGCACCGCCCTCGACTATACCTACCGGTGCAAAAGCCCTAATCGGCACCACGCTAATCCTAAAATCTCCATTAGGAGTATTGTTAAACAGATAGTTGCCTCTCGTTCCCGCTAGGTTGATCTTATCGGCTTGCGGGTTAAAGTTTTTAATCGTAGCGTAGTTGCTGTTGCTAACCCCTCCGTAAAAATTCCCCCCATTCACATCGGCAAAATCCCCAACACCGAGCAAGAAAGTATCAGTACCTTGACCGCCAATTAGGGTGTCATTTACAGGGGAAAAAGGAAAACCGGAAGGTTTTTCATAAACTCGATCGCCGGCTGCATTCAAAGATACTTGAATGCCAATGATTTCAACTTTTCCTACACCAAATCCAGTCACAATGTCAGTGCCTTTAGTGCCGACAAATGTCGCCGCTCGCGTTGGCTCAAATTGTCCAAATTTTCGGTAGTGTTCTCCGCCAGTTTTGAAAACTCCCTCCTTAACTGCTGCTGCTATATCGGGGTTTTTTAGTAAGTATTCTGGTTCAAAAAATGTGTTGGCGTAAAGGTCTTGTTTGGCTCCGAATTTGACAAAATGATCTAATCCTGATTTGAAAGTGCCGTTCTGTAAAAATGGCACAAGTACGGGGTATCGTTTTAAATAAATCGCTTCGTCGTAGTCAGGGGATACTTGGGTGCGACCTTCTTCGTAACCAAACTGGATAAAGTGGTCTAAACCAGAGGTAAAAGGCGCGTTTGGATTGTTGGCGGTGCGGACAAGGGAAGCAATATCTGGATTTTGAGCTAGATAGGTTGGTTCGTCAAAATACCGCGATACTTTCGTTAAGCCGCCGGCTTGACCGAACTTTTCAAAGTGTTCTTTCCCAGATTTGATGATTCCTGCATCAATGGCAGGTTTCACCCAAGGATATTGGGACAGGTAGTATTGTTCGTCAAAGATGTCATAGTTTGCCATTGTTTGCCCAACTTATGAAATTTAAGCGATTTTATTATAAAATATTCCTCCTGTGTGCAGTCAAGTAACTTTTTGTTACATCGATTTTTAACCAACGAATTATAATATCATACTTATGCGCGCCGTCAAGTATATTGTGTTACATCGCTTTCAAGGATTTTGATTGCAGCATAAAAAAGGCCGATCGCCCTTTTTGAATAAGACGATCGCCCACCAAAACTCAAAAGTCATCAATCATCAGTATTAGCGAATGACTAATGACTAATGACTAATGACTAATGACTAATGACTAATGACCAATGACCAATGACTAATAACCAATGACTAACCGATCGCAAAAGTACCGTCACCATTAGATTGTTGGAAAGTCAAATTCAAGCTTCCTCCTCCTTCAATCACGCCCAGCACATCTCCAAAACGCTGGATTGACAAATTACCACCAACAGGAGTCAGGCTGTAGCCGTCGCTTAAAGAATTTCCTTGCAGTTGGATAAAATCGTTTTCTATGTCGAAGTTCCGAATCGTAGCTTGACCGTTACCCAAATACAACGGTGTCGGGATGACATTCCCGGCTGTAGCAGGAACTCCGAGGACGAATGTATCAATTCCCGGACTGCCAATTAGGACATCGAACTCATTGGTGCCGAAGCTTTCATACTGCCGATTGCCGTTGGGAGCGATACCGACTTCTACTCCCACAAGTTCGGTATTCCCCACGCCAACACCAGTGAGAACATCGTTGGTGCGGCTGCCTACAAAAGTCGCAGAACGATTGGGTTCGTTTTTCCCAAAGTTGAAGTAGTGTTCCCGACCAGTTTTCAAGGTTCCAGAGTTGACAAACGGTACGATGTCCGGGTTTTGTTTTAAGTATTCCGCTTCAAAAAACGAAGTTCCAAAACGACCTTCTTTTGCCCCGAATTGAACGAAATGTTGATAGCCTGATTTGAAAGTTCCGTTCTGAACAAATGGTTGTAGTTCTGAATTGTTTGCTAAATAAAAGCTTTCGTTGTATTCGGGGGATACTTGGGCCCGGCGCTGTCCTTCATCGTAGCCGAACTGAATAAAGTGATCGAGACCTGTTGCAAAAGGTGCGTTGGGATTGACTGTGCGGACGAAGGGTGCGAGATCTGGATTGCCTGCAAGGTAAGTAGCTTCGTCAAAATAACGCGAGACTTTAGTTAAGCCGCCTGCTCTACCGAATTTTTCAAAGTGTTCTCTACCGGATTTGATGACTCCTGCATCAATGGCCGGCTGAATCCAAGGATATTGTGAGAGGTAGTATTTTTCGTCGAAAATTGCGTAGTTAGCCATGTTTTCCCCCTAGGGTTTTGATGAGCTTGACAATCAACAGCAATTAACTTCACCTGAGCTCGATCGCCCATTGGGAACTTCTAGATTAGAGACTTTGTAAAACAATTTTAAGTTCCCGGCAAAATATCCGGTTTTTCTAATAGCGCACTCATCCGAATGGACAATTTAATATTCGGAAATTAGGCATTTTGGTGGTTAATTAATTGCTCGCTCGCCTGTTTAATGAGTTCTACAAACTTAAAAACTTTTCTCAGGAGCCTTTTTGTTAAAGATTGGTTGATAGTTTATTTATTTTGATAATTTAATCGAATTCATACTATATAATTTATGTCAAGTAAATTTTTGTAAAGAAAATTTGGAGTGGTTGCTCAACGAATTTGTCAAATAATGTAACGAAAAATCGTAATAAATTTGTCGAATTGTGTCATGTACAAGCTCAAATCGCCCAATGGCCAGCGTTTTCTGGTAAAAATGCTTATGGGATAAAAAAATTCCCGATTGCCGAAAACAGCATCTTAAAGGAGCCTAACCGGATGTTCACTCACGTCAAGCCCACCATTCGCCACATCGTGCCGGAAAACTTGCAGGGGCGATCGCTCATGAAGGTGGTCTATGTCGTACTAGAACCGCAGTATCAAAGCGCCCTGTCCGCAGCGGTTCGAGCGATAAATAACAAAAATCCGAATCTGGCAATAGAAATCAGCGGCTACCTGATCGAAGAACTCCGCAGCCCGGAAAATTACGAGGCCTTCAAGCGGGATGTCGCGGATGCCAACGTATTTATTGCTTCTCTAATTTTTATCGAAGATTTGGCCGAAAAAGTGGTAGCGGCTGTAGAACCGCTGCGCGACAGCTTGGATGTCGCCGTCGTCTTCCCGTCGATGCCTGGGGTGATGCGACTCAATAAAATGGGCACTTTCTCGATGGCGCAGTTGGGACAAAGCAAAAGCGCGATCGGCGAATTCATGAAAAAACGGAAGGAAAAGTCCGGTAGTTCCTTCCAAGACGGAATGCTGAAACTGCTGCAAACTTTGCCGAAAGTGCTGAAATATTTGCCGATCGACAAAGCGCAAGATGCCCGCAACTTCATGCTAAGTTTCCAGTATTGGCTGGGCGGTTCCCAAGAAAACTTGGAAAACTTCCTGCTGATGCTGTCACAAAAATATGTCTTCAAAGGCCAGGAACAGCTAACTTTTCAAGAGCCCGTTGTCTACCAGGACATGGGGATTTGGCATCCTTTGGCACCGTCCATGTTTGATGATGTCAAAGGATATCTGAATTGGTATAATGCCCGCACAGATATTTCCTCAGACCTCAAAGATCCCCTGGCACTTTGCATCGGTTTAGTGTTGCAGCGCACTCACTTAGTCACCGGAGATGACGCGCACTACGTCGCAATTGTGCAGGAATTCGAGGCAATGGGCGCGCGGGTGATACCGATTTTTGCCGGCGGTTTGGACTTCTCGAAACCCGTTGAAACGTTTTTCTTGGAAGTTGGGCCCAAGGGTTTGGCACCGCTGCCGATCGTAGATGCGGTAGTTTCTCTGACTGGTTTTGCGTTGGTGGGCGGGCCGGCGAAACAAGATCACCCGAAGGCGATCGAGACTTTGAAAAAGCTCAACTGCCCTTATATGGTGGCTTTGCCGCTAGTTTTCCAAACGACGGAAGAGTGGGAAAATAGCGATTTGGGCTTGCACCCGATTCAAGTTGCTTTGCAGGTTGCTATTCCTGAGTTGGATGGTGCGATCGAACCGATTATTTTGTCGGGAAGAGATGGCGCAACTGGCAAGGCGATCGCCCTACAAGACCGAGTTGAGACGATTTCCCAGCGCGCCATGAAGTGGGCAATGCTGCGTCGCAAACCAAAATTAGACAAGAAAGTTGCGATCACAGTATTCAGTTTCCCACCCGACAAAGGCAACGTCGGAACAGCCGCTTACTTAGATGTTTTCGGCTCAATTTACGAAGTATTGAAAGCCTTAAAAGGCAACGGTTACGACTTGCCAGAACTGCCGGAATCTGCCGAAAAGCTGATGCAAGAAGTCATCCACGACGCAACAGCCCAATACCAAAGTCCAGAGTTAAATATTGCTCACCGGATGTCCGTAGCTGAGTACGAAGAATTCACTCCTTACTCGGAACGCTTGCAAGAAAACTGGGGCCCGCCTCCCGGACATTTGAACAGCGACGGACAAAATTTGCTGATTTACGGCAAACATTTCGGCAACGTGTTTATCGGAGTGCAACCTACTTTTGGATACGAAGGCGATCCGATGCGGTTGTTATTCTCTCGTTCCGCCAGTCCGCACCACGGTTTTGCTGCTTACTACACATATTTGGAGCGCATTTGGGGTGCGGATGCGGTGCTGCACTTTGGCACTCATGGTTCCCTAGAATTCATGCCTGGTAAGCAGATGGGAATGTCTATCGATTGTTATCCCGACAGTTTGATCGGCAAAATTCCTAACCTTTATTATTACGCTGCGAACAATCCCAGCGAGGCAACAATTGCTAAGCGTCGTAGTTATGCTGAAACCATCAGCTATCTGACTCCTCCGGCTGAAAATGCTGGTTTGTACAAAGGTTTGCAGGAACTTAGCGAGTTAATTGCTTCCTATCAAACTTTGAAGGATACGGGCCGGGGTGTGCCGATTGTTGATGCGATCGTCGAAAAATGCCGTTTGGTCAATTTGGACAAGGATATCGCCCTACCTCCCGAACAGGAAAGAGGCGTTGCTGCGGGCATGACTGCGGAGGAACGGGACAATTTAGTTGGCTTGGTTTACCGCAAGTTGATGGAGATTGAGTCGCGGTTGTTACCTTGTGGTTTGCATATTATCGGGAAGCCGCCAACTGCTGAAGAGGCGATCGCAACTTTGGTAAATATCGCCAATTTAGACCGCGAAGAAGACAACCTGCTAAGCTTACCGCGAATTATCGCCAACAGTCTGGGACGCGATATCGAAGACGTTTACACCAACAGCGACAAAGGCATTTTAGTCGATGTCGAATTGCTGCAAAGCATCACCTTAGCCTGTCGGGATGCAGTTAGCGCTTTGGTTAAGGAACAAACCGATGCTGAGGGCCGAGTTTCCCTGGTTTCCAAGTTGAATTTCTTCAACATGGGCAAGAAAACACCTTGGATTGAATCGCTGCACGCCGCGGGTTACAAAAATGTCGATCCAGAACCGATTAAACCGCTGTTTGAGTATCTGGAATTCTGCTTGAAACAAGTTTGCGCTGATAACGAATTAGGCGCTTTGTTGCGCGCCCTAGAAGGCGAATACGTTCTACCGGGCCCCGGTGGCGATCCGATTCGCAACCCGGATGTTTTGCCGACTGGCAAGAATATGCACGCTTTAGACCCGCAGTCAATCCCGACGACGGGTGCAATCAAGTCTGCTAAGGTTGTTGTCGATCGCTTGTTAGAAAGACAACGCAGCGATAACGGTGGCAACTATCCCGAAACCATCGCCGTTGTGCTCTGGGGAACCGACAACATCAAGACTTACGGCGAATCCCTCGCCCAAGTAATGTGGATGGTTGGAGTCAAGCCAGTTCCCGACGCATTGGGCCGGGTAAACAAACTCGAATTGCTTTCTTTAGAAGAGTTGGGCAGGCCTCGAATCGACGTAGTAATTAACTGTTCCGGCGTATTCCGCGACTTGTTCATCAACCAAATGAACTTGTTAGATAAAGCCGTGAAAATGGCAGCGGAAGCAGACGAACCGTTAGAAATGAACTTCGTCCGCAAACACGCCTTGAAGCAAGCCGAAGAAATGGGAATCAACCTGCGACAAGCAGCAACCCGCGTATTTTCCAATGCTTCTGGTTCCTATTCATCTAACGTCAATTTGGCGGTAGAAAACAGCACTTGGGAAAGCGAAGCTGAGTTGCAGGAAATGTACTTAACTCGCAAATCATTCGCCTTTTCTTCCGACAATCCGGGAACGATGGAACAAGACAGGCAGATTTTTGAATCATCCTTAAAAACTGCTGATGTCACCTTCCAGAACTTGGATTCTGCGGAGATTTCGCTAACCGACGTGTCGCACTATTTCGACTCAGATCCGACTAAATTAATCGGCAGTTTGCGCGCCGACGGGAAGAAACCAACATCCTTCGTTGCTGATACAACGACAGCGAACGCGCAGGTACGCACGCTATCAGAAACTGTGCGTTTAGATTCGCGGACTAAGCTGCTGAATCCGAAGTGGTACGAGGGGATGTTGTCCCACGGTTATGAAGGTGTGCGGGAGATTTCTAAGCGTCTGGTGAACACGACTGGATGGAGTGCGACTGCTGGCGCTGTGGATAATTGGGTGTATGAGGATGTGAACGGTACGTTTATCCAAGATGAGGAAATGCAGAAGCGTTTGCTGAATCTGAATCCTCATTCGTTCCGCAAGATTGTCAGCACTTTGCTTGAGGTGAATGGCCGGGGTTATTGGGAGACTTCGGAGAGTAATTTGGACAGATTGCGGGAGTTGTATCAGGAGGTGGAAGATCGGATTGAAGGGGTAGAATAGAATAGTGTGGGGCAGGCTTTCGGGCCTGCCTCTCGACTATACTATAATTGGAATATTCCACTTAGTGGCGATACCTGCTGCTAGGTAAGTAAAAAAACAAATCTTAGATATATTTGAATTGAATGGTACTGAAAGTAGATAGTTGCAACATTTACAAAGTTTTCGGTTTAGGTGGCGGGATTCATTATGTTATGCCCCACTTTCAACGCCAATATAGTTGGGGGAAAACTGAATGGCAAGTGTTATTAGACGATGCAATCGCAATTTATGAGGAATATAATCCAGAACTAGAACCAGAACATTTTATAGGATCTCTGGTAGTCATCAATGATGGAACACGCAATGGCACAATACTAGCTTTTAAGTTGGTTGATGGTCAGCAACGTTTGGCTACCCTATCCTTACTGTTTGTCGTTTTGCGGGATCTTGTCAAGACAAACGATCCAAAACTTGCTAACAAAATTAATAAACTTTTAGTTAATTCAGATGAAGAAGGAGAGGTTAATTTTAAAGTTTTACCAACCAATAAATATGGCGATAGTCAAGCTTATCAAGCAATTCTTTTAGAAGAAACTCGTAATCAAAGTGAATCGGGCATCCCTAAAGCTTACGATTATTTCCATCGTGAGATTGGATTGAAAGTTAAAGAAGGTAAACTTGATATTGGTACATTTTTTACGGTATTACAGAACTGCTTTCAAGTTGTTTTCATAGAACTAAATAAAAATGAAAGCCCTTGTCAGATTTTTGAAAGTCTTAATGCTAAAGGTAAACCGTTAACTCAGGCAGATTTAGTACGCAATTATATGGCGATGATGCTACCAACATCTCAGCAAGAAACTGCTTTTACTAAATGGGAAAAAATCGAAAACTGGTTGCAAGAAGACCGAAAAGTTGGTAAATCAGGCATGGGGGAATTAACAGCTTTTATTCGACATTATTTAGCAATGAAAACGAGAAATCTTTGTGCCGAATCCAATATTTATGCACGATTTCGTGATTATTGTAAAAATTTAGATGACCAAGAATTTGTCCGGGAAATTGCTAATCTCCTAAAATTTGCCGAATATTATAACAAACTACTGCGACCTGAAAATGAAGTCAACCGAGATATTAAAACAGCATTAATTCGCCTCAATACTTTCGACATTTCTACTGCTTATCCGTTTTTATTGATGCTATACAATGAGTACAACTCTCAAAAAATCGATTTTGAGGAATTTATAGAATCCCTAAAATCACTAGAAAATTATCTAGTTCGTCGGTATATTTGTGGAAAACCAACTAACTATCTTAGTAGAATGTTTACATCGATTTGGAAAGATGTAGCAGAAATTAAAGGTGAAGATAAATCAGTTACTTTGCCAAAAGCTTTACAGAAAGTATTGATTACCAAGCAATATCCTAACAATAATGAGGTCAAACACTCAATTGATAGCCTTACACTTTATGATAAAAATAATCCCAAAAAAATATGTCTTGTTATAAATAGCATTAATCGTCACTTGTCTAAGGGAACCGGTGGGTTTACTGTCCTGGATAAAAATGAAACTATTGAGCATATTTTGCCGCAAAAACCAAGCAAAGATTGGGAAAATGAACTGGGAGATAAATTGAAAGAAATTCACCGAGATTATTTACATACCTTGGGAAACTTAACTTTAGTTACTTCTGAGTGGAATTTACAACTTTCTAATTCAGCATTTTTGGTGAAAAAGCAAAAACTAGCTGAACACGCTTTGCGAATAAATAGTGATTATTTTTCTCAAACTATTAACCGATGGGATGACGAAGCTATTCTCGAACGAGCTAATTTCCTAAGCAATAAGTTTATAGAAATTTGGCCATCTCTTGGAGAATATCAAGTATTTCCTACTCGCACATCCAGTAAGCCAAAGTTGATTAAAATCTGTGGTGAAGAAATTGCACTTTCTAAGCAAACTTGGCGACAAGTTACAATTCAATGCTGTGAGTGGGTGATTCAAAAGCGATCAGATAGCTTTGAAACGGCTAGAAATTTACTTATATCTAATTTCCAAGATAATCGCCCGGATGGAAATAGTGACGGAAAAAAATGGCAGCAGTTATCAAATGGATATTGGGTTAATTTACACAAATCTGCGGAGGCTCATATAGAATTTTGTCGTCGTTTTTTAGAAGCAGTTGGGATCTCAGAAGCCGATTGGAGTATCGAATATGTCCCTGATTAGTAAAGCGATTGCCCTTTACACCTTTACACTATAGCCCATACTGATGCCTAAGTTCAGTCAGAACGAAAATAAAATGAATCCAACTATGTATGCTCAACAACTTGAATTATTTGAATTATTTAATCCAAATCCTATTAAAACTTCCCGATCGCAATTGACGTTTGTAGACTTATTTGCTGGGATCGGTGGCTTCAGAATTCCTCTCGAAGAATTAGGCTGTAAATGTTTAGGCTATTCGGAAATTGATAAAAAAGCGATTCAAACTTATCGAGATAATTTTATTAAAGATGCCAACTCAGATGAAGTATATTTAGGAGATATTACCAATCTAAATCAACTGCCTTTTCCGATAGATGTATTAGTGGGTGGTGTTCCTTGTCAACCTTGGTCTATTGCAGGTAAAATGCAAGGTTTGGACGACCCAAGAGGCAAGTTATGGACAGACGTATTTAGAGTAGTAAAAGCTAATCGTCCCAAAGCTTTTATATTTGAAAATGTCAAAGGCTTGACAGAACCAAGAAATATAGAAAGTTTGAAATATATAATTAATAATTTAACATCATCTGGTTATGTTGTCAAATACGAGGTACTAAATTCCTATGATTTTGGATTACCGCAAGATAGAGATAGAATGTTTATAGTTGGCATTAGGAATGATATCGAAAGATGCTGGGGATTCACATTTCCTAAACCAATCGAGGGCGCGATCAAGCTTTATGATGTGATACCAGGGATTCAGCGTAGCAATTTTCGGAAGCAAAAATTTTCACCAACCGTTTTATTTGATGGCAAAATACCCGGTTCTAGAGGCAGATTTCAAAAGCTAGATGAATTAAATGACTTTTTCTTATTTACTGATATTAGAGATGGACATACTACCATCCATTCTTGGGATTTAATAGAAACAACTAGCAGGGAAAAATTAATTTGTCAAACGATTATGAAAAATAGGAGAAAAAATATTTATGGAGAAAAAGACGGTAATCCTTTAGATTTTAAAGTGTTAGCAACACTAATTACTGAGTTAAAACAAACAGAAATTGACAACTTAGTTGACAAGGAAATTTTGCGAAATGTAGATGACAAAGGCTATGATTTTGTGAATTCTAAAATTTCTTCCGGGATTAACGGAATTTCTAAAATTTTCTTACCTCATGCGGAGGCGATCGCAACTTTAACTGCAACTGGAACTAGAGACTTTGTGGCAACAATCTCGATTCAATGTCAAGAACCAGTTGCATATAAGGAAACATTTATCAAGGAAATTTATCAAAAGCAAAACTTCCAACCTTTAACTGCACAGGATTACGCAAAATTGCAAGGATTTCCCGAATGGTTCAAAATTTATGAAAATGAAACTACAGCAAAACATCAATTGGGTAATGCTGTATCAATTCCTGTGGTTTACCATTTAGCCAAAGCATTACTCGAAATTATTTTGTAATTGTGACTTAAAATATGGCAGCTATTAGCACAAAACAACGAGAAATAATTAAAGGATATCTTGAAGGTTTTATTCAGGGTATTGTAGATGAATATAAAGGTCGGATTATCCACAAATCAACTACAGGAATAGATTACCTGTCGCGCAGTTCAAGTAATGGAGAATTAAAACCTTTTCAAGCCGCGTTAATTCCAACAGAATTAATACGGATCAATCAATTTGAGCGAGGTTTAAGTACCAGATTAGGAAATTCTCTTGAAGAATGCGCTAAGTTAATTGCCCTTGAACATCATCAGGATGCACGTCGAGGATATGATATAAGAGGGGAAGTTAGTATTGCAGCTTTTGAAGAAGCCCAACGTCAGAAAGAATACTATGAATCTATGGATAAAAAAGGACAAACTAAACCATCTTTTGAGCAGATGATAACAGCAGTGTTCAATGCTAGACGATCCGATGATTTAGTAACAAAAACTGTACGCGCTGACCTTTGTATTTTTGCTAATGACGGAACAGAATACTTATTTGAAATTAAAGCTCCTAAGCCCAATAAAGGTCAATGCTTAGAAGTTATCCAGCGTCTGTTGAGGTTTCACTTACTGCGGGGTGCAAAGCGTCCGCAATTGCAAGCTTACTATGCGATGCCTTATAATCCCTATGGTGTAACAAAAGCTGTTTATAAGTGGTCTCAAGCCAGAAATTATCTGCCTTTTGATGAAGCTGTAGTTATTGGAGATGAATTTTGGAATATTGTAGGCGGAGCTACTGCTTACGAGGAATTATTGGAAATATATTTAGAAGTGGGACGTGAGAAAAGTAAATATATGATGGATGCTTTAGCTTTCGGATTTTAAGGAGAGGGAATAATTTTTGATAAAGGCAGGGGTTTAACCATGATTACTTACAAGGGTTACAGTGCTAGCATTGAAGTAGATTTAGAAGCGGAAATTCTTTTCGGGCGAGTGCTTGACATTAATGACGTAGTGACTTTTAAGGCGAAAACTATTGAACAAGCTCGCCAAGAATTTCAAAAGTCGATCAATGATTATCTAGAGTTTTACAAAGAATTGGGACAGGAACCCGATCGACCTTTTTGAGTGAGGTAAAATTCCCTAATGAAGTACGAAGTCATTATTTACTGGAGCTATGAAGACCAAGCTTTTATTGCAGAAGTTCCTGAATTGCCAGGATGTGCGGCTGATGGTAAAACTTATCAAGAAGCATTGCAAAATGTAGAGGTGATTATGCAGGAGTGGATTGAGACGGCTCAGCAATTAGGGCGAATTGTCCCTCAACCGAAAGGTAGATTGATGTTTGCGTAGTTGAAGTAAGGATAAAATATTGCTATGACTACCCTCACCCTCAACTTCAACCCTATTATGTAAGGATTCAGGTCTAAGATTGGGGAATTAAAGAAGGCATAAATAAGTCACAAAAATGGGCAGATATAGCATCACG
>NZ_JAUBVR010000153.1:0-4551 GCF_036705955.1 Microcoleus sp. A6-C6
CATGTCTAACTCTGGTTGAATAATCGATCACTCCCGATCACCAAAAAGCGATCAATTATTCAGCAAGCCCTAATTAGAAACCGGCAAATCAACCAAAAATCTAAAATCTAAAATCCAAAATCGTTACACTTTGCCAAATCGGCGGCTGCGCTGCTGATAATCAGACAAAGCGCGGTGAAACTCCGATCGATCAAAATCCGGCCACAGCGTCTCAGTAATGTAAATTTCCGCATAAGCCATTTGCCACAGCAAGAAATTGCTCAACCGCATTTCCCCACTCGTCCGAATCAGCAAATCCGGATCGCAAACATCAGCAGTATACAAATAGCGTTTAAATAAAACCTCATCAATCTCCTCCGGCTGCAACTTGCCTTCTTGTACCTGAGTGGCGATCGCCCGACAAGCCTGTACAATTTCCTGGCGGCCGCCATAATTCGTCGCCACCCGAAACAAAATCCCCCGATTGTGCTGAGTTGCCGTCACAGAACGCTCGATTTCCGCCTGCAAAGACTTCGGCAAAGCCTCCAAATTCCCCATAAATTGAATTTGCACATCCTCGTCAACCATCTCCCGCAATTCTTGTCGCAGCTTGCCCTCAAACAAACTCATCAAAAAATCCACCTCTCCCGCCGGCCGCCCCCAATTCTCCGTCGAAAAAGCATAGGCCGTTAAAGCTGGAATCCCCCAATCTTTGCAGCAGCGCAACAATTCTTTCAGGGCGCTAGCCCCCCGGCGGTGTCCCGCAATCCGCGGCAACCCCTTATTCTTAGCCCAGCGCCCATTGCCATCCATAATCACTGCTATGTGCTTAGGCAGTAGTTCTTTTTGTAGATCCGCAGGCAGCTTTTCCAAGCAAATTCCTTGACTCATGGTTTCTCCCGATTACCCGACTAACGGCGCAGTATCCGCTTTAACAGTGTCACTCCCTTCAATCCTATCTGCCGTCCGAAATTGCCGATCGGAATTGGAGCCACAACTCTTTCTCCCTCCGACGGAAACAGCTTTGCTTCCAGCAATTCCTTAAGTTTGCTGCTAGTCAAAGGTCGATTTAACATTCCCATATGCGCCAGAGAAATCGAACCCGTTTCCTCGGACACCACGACGCAGACGCAAGCTTGCACCCGTTCGGTAATCCCCATCGCCGCCCGGTGGCGGGTTCCCAACTGTCGCGACGCGCTGCGATCGGACAAAGGCAAAATTACCCCCGCCGACACGATCCGCGAAGCTCGAATCAAAACGGCACCATCGTGTAGCAAAGTTTGCGGCTGAAAGATTGTCTGCAACAATTCCTTAGAGATTTCAGCATTTAGCTTGACTCCCGGCACTGAAAAATCCCGATCGTCGATCGGAGAATCTGTTTCTACAATTAATAAAGCGCCCGTGCGGTTTTGCGAAAGTTCTTTTACTGCGTCCACAATTTCATCTATTACGCTGTCCGGTGCGGGAGTCGGTCGGCGATCGCGTCCAAACAATTGTCTAAATTCCCCCCGCCCTAATTGTTCCAGAAATCGGCGAAACTCCGACTGCAATATTACCGCCATTGCCACAGCAGAACCTGTCACCAGGCTGTTGAGGGCAACGTGTAACAGCCTCAATCCAGCCCAGTTGCTCAGTGCCGTCGCCAGCATCAAAATAATAAATCCCCGTACCATCCACAGCGTCCGGCGCTCCCCGACGATGACGAGCACCAAATACGCAAGCGTAAATACCAGTCCAATATCGATCGCCTGAACCAATAAGGACTCAACGAGGCCAAAGTTATAGCCAGATTGTTGATTGTTCATGGTTCATCGAACGCTACCGCCTGTGAACCGCGAACCGTGATGCACTCGAACCCGTGAACCATGAACAGTTGTTATTCCAATCGCGTGACTAAACAAGCCAAAAGTAAAAAGTTAAAAGACAACCATCAAGAAATCCCAATGAATTATCTTACTTTTTACTCTTTACTTTTTATTTTTTACTTCTTATACCATTTTTCTAAAGATGTGCTATTGATGAAGTCTTAGCCCCCCCTTACTAAGGGGGGGGTTGGGGGGGGTCATATCTAGCGCTACTTTATGAAATTGGTATTACTTTTGAGTTCCGAGTCGTGCCGGAAGGCGATCGAGCCTCAGCAAATCCTGGTAAGTTTCCCGCTGTAAAATCGTGTTAACTTCCCCATTTTTCACTAAAACCGCTGCCGGTCGGGGTACTCGGTTGTAGTTAGAAGACATACTGTAATTGTATGCTCCTGTAGCCGTAACCGCGAGAATATCTCCGGCCTGACATTCGGGCAATTTAGCATCTTTAATCAGAACATCGCCTGACTCGCAGTGTTTTCCAGCAATTGTCACTGTTTCCGTTAAGGGAGCGCGCATTTTGCCGGCTGCGAGGATTCGATACACTGATTGATAGGTAATAGGACGCGGATTGTCCGACATTCCGCCATCTACAGCTAAATACGTCCGCATTCCCGGAATTACTTTTTTAGAGCCTACGGTGTAAGCGGTGACGCAGGCTGTACCCACGAGCGATCGCCCCGGTTCGCAAAGTAATTTGGGTAATGGCAATTGCTGCCGATCGCAAGCTGCTACCACTGCGGTGCAAATTGTCCGAGCCCAATCATCAATGCTAGGAGGATCGTCCGTCTCAGTATAGCGAATGCCCAACCCGCCGCCAATATTAATTTCTGTGGCAGGCAAATCATAACTTTGTGCTTTTGTCAAGGCCTTAATTATGACCTCGGCTAAGTCGTCGTGGGGTTGCAGTTCAAAAATCTGAGAGCCGATGTGAGCGTGCACTCCTACACAATATAATGACGGCTGTTCGCTGATGAACTTAAAGACTCGATCGAGCGAATTGGGATCGAAGCCAAATTTACTATCGATTTGGCCGGTTTGAATATACTCGTGGGTGTGACACTCAATTCCCGGAGTAAACCTGACCATAACTCGTATCGGCCCACCTGTTTTACTGGTGACACCCAATTTTCCCAACTCCGAAAGAGTCTCTAAATCATGCCAATTGTCAGCTACGGTAATGCAGCCACTTTCGACAGCTAGCTGTAATTCCTCGCGGGACTTGTTGTTACCGTGGAAATAGATTTTGTCAGGGCTAACGCCAGCTTGTAGTGCAGTGTAGATTTCCCCTGCAGATACTACATCTATTCCTAAACCTTCCGAAGCTGCGATCGCGCAAACCGCCAAACAACTCCAAGCCTTAGAAGCATAGAGCACTTGAGTTTCGCCCGGATAGTAACGTGCAAAAGCATCCCTGTACTGGGTGCAAGCCGCCCGCAGCGTTTCTTCGTCTAAAATGTACAGTGGCGAGCCAAATTGCTCCACCAAAGCAGTCACTTCGCAGCCTCCGATTTCCAGCCGATCTCGGCTGTTAACGCGGGCTGTCAGCGGTAAAAGTTCTTGATTGGGCGATCGACTTGAGAAAGCCTCTTGAGACTCAGACAGGTACTGAAGTCCAGATTCCACCCTGAGAGATTGAGTAGATACCATCGGCGTAATAACTATCCTTAGTGATTATTGATTTTTCAGAAATCCTTAGCCGGCAGCGAACAGTCGCTGCTGTAGACTAATGTTTGGAGACTGATTAGCAATTACTCGACAATAGCAAAAAAAAACTAATCGCTACTTTGTTTTCTAGTGTACAATTTACTGCCGTGCGTTTTATAGAAATTAAACAGATCGCCGCCGAACACCTCAACAGTGCGGTCGAGCTCGATCGCCTTTGTTTTGGCGGACTTTGGACGCTCGAAGGCTACAGGCGCGAGTTAGGCAGTCCTAACAGCGATTTATTGGGTTTGTGGACATGGGAAACAGCAGACTGCGCCTCAGAAAGATTGGACAGCGAACACGAGCCTTTTGATATTTTCTCCCCTCAAAACCGGGCGGGCACCGGGGCACCGCCCCTACAGATTCCCCCAACTCTGATTGGTTTGGGTTGTTTGTGGGCAATTTTAGAAGAAGCTCACATTACCATTTTGGCGATCGATCCGCGATTTCAAGGTCGGGGTTTGGGACAAGCTCTGCTTTGGGCGTTGCTAAAATCGGCTTGTGACAGACAGTTAGAACGGGCTACTTTAGAAGTGCGATCGTCTAATTTAGCAGCAGTGGCGCTGTACAACAAATTTGGATTTAAAGAAGCAGGAAGGCGGAAAGGATATTACGAAGACACGGGAGAAGATGCTCTGGTGATGTGGCGCAGTGGCATGGAAAAACCGGAATTTAAGGAATATTTGGCGGTTGAGAAAGTGCAAATTTGCGATCGGCTGCGGCGGAATAAATGATAGCGGGCGATCGATAGTTTTGAGTTGTGAGCATCAGGCTCCAGAAACCGGGTTTTTTACGACAATACTTCGTTACAACCCCTAAACTAGGTAAAAAACCCGGTTTCTTTCGTAGGTAGAACTTACGGGGTTTAGAAACCGGGTTTTTACGACAATACTTCGTTACAACCCGTAGATTCGATAAAACCCGGTTGGGTGCATCTCACTTTGGCAAATACATCAAATTGAAAGTTGACCGTTGAGATAAGCACAGCGAAGAGAAAGGATAG
>NZ_JAUBVR010000021.1:0-80218 GCF_036705955.1 Microcoleus sp. A6-C6
TGATTGTGTGAGTTATAAAATTATCCTATGTATTCAATTACTGTAATTAAATTTCACTACATATTTATTACTACCAAGATTAGATAATCCTGAAAATCTTTAATTCGCCACTGACGAATTTCCCCCATGCGAGAAGATACTAATCGCACGATCTTCCCCATTCCCGGTATCGTCGCTAATTGGACAAAAGTAGCTTCAGCTAACTGTAGAAATCGCTCGGCAGTACGAGCATTTCCATTTACCAGAATATAATTTGCTTGTTGCCTGATATCTTGAGTAGCACGATTTTTGACAATTAATTGATAACTCATGTCTGTTGCGAATCGTCACCGAAAACAGATGCGCGCAACTTCTGCCAGTATGCAGCATTCACGGGTTCTCCCTCTGAGTCTAAACCCTCTTGCAACAAATTTTCTAACTTCGCTTGTGCCTGTTTTCGCTGGCGATCTTGCTGCACCAAATCTAGGAAATACTCTACCGCACTGGTGTAATCCCCTGCCTGAATTTGAGCTTCAATATAGGTTTGCAGATCTTCTGGTATGGCAAGAATAACGTTCATCGTCACCACAGATTTAGGATATCTATCATTGTAGCAACTGGCTCTAGGTACGGATATCAGCCTAAAATTTATTGCATAAATTGTCACCATCAGGCTTCTGACCTGCTGAGGAACACAACCGCTGCTACCGAATACGGTATAATTTCCTCGTGACATAAAAGCATTTTATAATAAATATGCACTGCACGATGGACTCGATTTATGGATTCAAAACTTGCAGCGGGCGATCGATCTAAATCCTGACAAATACCGAGAAATGGCAAAAACAGACTCGGATTTTGACAACGTGCGATCGCACCCTCAGTTTCAAGCCTTGATTGAAGAATAGTGATAGCTAGCAGACGCGATCTGATAGAATAATTAATAATGAGGCAAAAGAAAGATGACTCAACTAAATGTAACTGTAATTAATGGCAGATTTCCCGAACTCATCGCCAGTATTGAAGATAGTGGAGAACGAATCGTCATAGAACAGGAAGGAAAGGCGATCGCTGCTATCATTACTTATGCTGACCTGAAGCGACTGGAAGCACTAGAAGCTGCCCTCATTAACAAAGCAAAACTACAAGAATATGAATGGCTAAAAGTTGCGATCGCCAATCCAGCCTTTGATTCTTTTAGAGATTCAGCCGAAGATATCTACACTTTAGCTGATGGCTTGCCATTCCATGACTCAGAATGGATTAAAATAGCGATCGATCCTGATTGTGGTTCGATTCTTGACCCCGAAGAAGACATTTATACCCTAGCTGACGGTAAACCTTTTCATGACCAAGGGTAAGATTTTCCTAGTACCGTTTCCCTATGATGATTTATCGGCAAACAAACTGCGTCCAGTAGTTTGTTTGAGTAATCCTTTGGGAGCGAGGCGTCATGTTATTATTGCTTATATTACAAGTCGCCTGCCCACAAATCTACTGGAAACAGATATCGTATTAGATGCTTCTCATCCCGACTTTCCTGCTTCGGGACTGCGGGTTCCATCTGCTATCAGGCTGCATCAACTGGTGACTGTTTCTACAGTGGTTGTTCAGCGTGAGTTAGGTGAATTATCATCAAATATACAGGCTCAAATTGCTGAAAAGCTCTGCAATTTTCTAAGTCAGTGATGGCAGATATTTGAAAATTATACTTGGGGTGAGGTTTGTCATACCTCATGCCGATCGCCCTTTCTGCTCTTCTACGCAATTAGCGGAAAAATTTAGTATTAATCTATACGTAGAAACTCAATACTTACGTATATAGCAGACAAAGTTGAAAAGATGGCAGAGTTCTTGTAGAATTGCCATAAATAATCAATTATCGGCGATCGCTAGCCTTCAAACTCCAGCGAAACCTTAATATAAAAGCAAAAGCGACAATTTTAAATAAAATTAATGAGGTGAAAACCCTTGCAAAATGTAGTTAGCAAAGAAAAGCCCCTCGATTCCGTGGAAAAAATCAGCTCCGTCAACGCCCAAAAAGCTCAAACGCTGTACGATCGCGGTAACGCCCTAGAAGCAATGGGACGGCTGTCAGCGGCGATCGCATCTTGGTCAAAGGCGATCGAACTTGAACCGAAATTTCACGAAGCTTGGTACAACAAAGGCGTAGCCCTCAGAAAATTGGGACAGCTACCCGAAGCGATCTCCGCTTACAACAAATCTTTAAAAATTAAACCAAAAAATGCAGAAGCGTGGTATAATCGCGCGAACGTTTTGCGGAAGATCAACAGACTCTCAGACGCCATCGTCTCCTACGAACAGGCGATCGAACTCAAGCCAAACTATCACGAAGCTTGGACGAACCGCGGCAACACCCTCGTAAACTTGGGAAAATTATCAGAAGCGATCGACTCCTACGACAAAGCGATCGCCATCCAAGCAGACTACTCCGAAGCTTGGTACAACAAAGCATTCGCCCTGAAACACTCCGGCCAAAATACAGCGGCGATCGCATCCTACGACAAAGCGATCGAACTAAAACCAGACTTGTATCAAGCCTGGTACAACCGCGGGTTAGTCCTAGCCGATGAAAAACTCTACCCCGAAGCCGTCGCCTCCTACGACAAAACCCTGCAACTACGCCCGAATTCCCCCGAAGTCTGGAACAAACGCGGCACGGCGATCGCCCAAATGGGAAAATTTGAAGCAGCGATCGTATCCTGGGACAAAGCGATCGAACTCAAGCCAGACGACAGCGAAACCTGGTACAACCGCGGCCTGGCCTTGGCCAACTTACAACAGTTTGAAGAAGCCATCGCCTCTTGGGACAAAACCTTAGAGTTGCAGCCAGACAACATCGAAGCCTTATACAACCGCGCTGTCGCCCTCAAAAAAATCCAACGATTTACCGAAGCAATCGCTTCCTACGATCGCATCATAGCCATCACACCAGACGATCCAAATCTTTACTATCAAAAAGCCTGCGTCTGGGCCCTAGAAAAAGCCGTGGGCGATCGCACAAACAGCCCCGAAGCTGTAGCAACCAGCATCCAGAAAGCTATCGAAAACTTATCAAGGGCGATCGAACTAAATCCGGACAAATACCGGAAACTATGCCAAAATGACTCAAAATTGCGTACAATACGGGAAGAAGTGCGGTTTTTAGCTTGATTTCAGGGTAGCAATGATTGATGGATACCAATGCCGCACTGTAACCTTTTTAGGCAAAACAGTACCTCCAACCCCAATCATGCAAACCCTAGACAAAACTCAAGCAAAATTTGCTCAACTTGCAGCCCACCTCAGAGAAGTTACTGACATCGAATCAGCCTCGTCGCTGCTGCATTGGGATCAGGCGACTTATATGCCCGCCAAAGGTGCAACCGCCAGAGGCCGTCAGTTGGCCACTCTCAAACAAATATCCCACGAAAAATTTACTGACCCCAAAATAGGCGAACTCCTAGAAGACTTGCGTTTCTACGAACAAACCCTTCCTTACGACTCCACCGCAGCCAGCCTGATCCGCATCGCCCGCAGAGACTACGATCGCGCCGCCAGAGTCCCCGCAGCCTTCATGTCCGCACTTTGCCGCCACCAAGCCGACTGCTACGAAGTTTGGGCCACAGCCAAAGCAGAAAACAACTTCGCAACCGTCGAACCCTATCTCGAAAAAACCCTAGAATTAAGCAGACAGTACGCCGACTTTTTCCCCGGATACGAACATATCGCCGATCCTTTGATCGATCGCAGCGACTACGGCATGAAAGTATCCCTGCTGCGCCCGCTGTTCGCCCAACTGCGTCAAGAATTAGTCCCAATAGTCGAAGCCATCACCTCCCAACCCGCCGCCGACGACTCCTGCTTGCACCAATACTTCCCAGAAGCCCAGCAACTAGAATTCACCCGCACAGTAGTACAACGCATGGGGTACGACTTCCAGCGCGGACGGCAAGACACCACGCTTCACCCCTTCATGACCAACTTCTCCATAGACGACGTGCGTATCACCACCCGCGTCTACGAAGATCATTTGGATCAAGCTTTGTTCAGCAGCATCCACGAAGCCGGACACGCCCTCTACGAACTCGGCAATTCATCGGAATTTGAAGGCACACTTCTCGCCGGTGGCATTTCCTCCGGTGTGCACGAAAGCCAGTCGCGACTTTGGGAAAATTTAGTCGGGCGGAGTCGCGGTTTTTGGCAGTGTTTTTACCCGCAACTACAAAGCCTATTTTCGCAGCAGTTGGGCGACGTATCCCCAGACGCATTTTACCGGGCAATTAACAAAGTCGCGCGATCGCTCGTCCGCACCGACGCTGACGAAGTAACCTACAACCTCCACGTCGCCATCCGCTTTGACCTAGAATTGGCAATGGTAGAGGGCAAACTAGCCGTCCGTGATCTACCCGAAGCCTGGAACGAACGCTATAAAACTGACCTCGGCGTTGTCCCCGCCACCGACAGCGATGGTGCGATGCAGGACGTTCACTGGTACGTCGGGACGATCGGCGGAATGTTCCAAGGTTACACCCTCGGCAACTTGATGAGCGCTCAATTCTACGAAACCGCAGTCAAAAACAATCCCGAAATTCCCGCACAAATAGAACAGGGCAATTTCAGCGTACTCCACGACTGGCTCAAACAAAACATCTACCAGCACGGCCGCAAATACACTCCTGTCGAATTGATCGATCGCGTTACCGGTTCACCTTTAAGTATCGATCCCTTTGTCCGCTACATTCGCCACAAATACGGAGAATTTTATGTCATTTGACGGATAGCAATTTCAGATTGCAGACTTTAAAATGAGATTAAAAAAAGTAGGCGCTCGAAAAGATAGGGCGATATTCAGATAGTATCGCTCTATTTTTCAGGTCAAATAAAAAATTTCAAATAAGGGAGTATGTATGTCTGAACTCTTTCAGGCTGTTATTGCCAGCGACGAAAAAACCGACTTGCGGCAGTTTGCCAGCGATTTGCGGGCTTTGGGGAATAAATATTTACTGCGAAACGACATAGTTAGCGCTTTTGCCGCCTACTGTACCAAATACGAAAAGCCCGAACAGTTCCATCAATCTTCTCATTTGAGCAAACTGATTTATTACGTTCAGGAAATTATTCTCGAAGAGGCCAGCCTTTGCGTCCTGCTGCGGCCAAAAATTGCGACAATGGAAATAGTGCGAGTGGGAGATGACTTGACACTGGAAGCGATGACAGTGCAAGAATTGCTCGATGTGCGCGATCGCTTCGTCAACCACTTTCACCCCCAAGAAGGCGACATCCTCGAACTAGATTTCGGCCCGTTTTACGACTATTCCCCCTCCATTCGCGACCCCAAAAATATCGGCAAAGGAGTACAATTCCTCAACCGATACCTGTCCAGCAAACTGTTTCAAGACTCCAAACAGTGGCAGGAAACTCTATTTGATTTCTTGCGCATTCACCGCTACAACGGCGTACAGTTACTAATTAACGATCGCATAAAAACCCAAGAACAACTTTCAGAACAAGTCAAAAAAGCCCTCACCTTTGTCAGCGAACTTTCTGAAGACGAACCCTACGAAAGATTTCGATTTGTCCTGCAAATGATGGGTTTGGACGCAGGTTGGGGAAATACCGCAGCCCGCGTCGGAGAAACCCTAGGAATTCTCGACGAATTAATCGATTCCCCCGATCCGCAAACCCTAGAAGCATTTATTTCTCGCATCCCGATGATTTTCAAAATCGTCCTAGTTTCTCCTCACGGCTGGTTCGGCCAAGAAGGAGTTTTGGGGCGGCCGGATACGGGAGGACAAGTAGTTTATGTCCTAGATCAAGCCAAAAATTTAGAGAAACAACTGCAAGAAGACATTCATCTTGCCGGTCTCGATAGTTTAGGCGCAAAACCTAAAGTAATTATTCTCACCAGGCTAATTGCTAACAGCGACGGCACGCGCTGCAACGAACGTTTAGAAAAAGTTCACGGCACCGAAAATGCTTGGATTTTGCGGGTTCCCTTCCGGGAGTTCAATCCCAAACTAACTCAAAATTGGATTTCGCGTTTCGAGATTTGGCCTTATCTGGAAACTTACGCGATCGATGCCGAAACCGAACTGCTGGCTGAGTTTCAGGGGAAACCGGATTTAATTATTGGCAATTATTCAGACGGCAATTTGGTAGCATTTTTGCTGTCGAGAAAACTGAAGGTTACTCAGTGTAATATAGCCCACGCGCTGGAAAAATCTAAATATTTGTTCAGCAATCTTTATTGGCAAGAATCTGAAGAAAAATATCATTTCGCGATGCAATTTACTGCTGATATAATTGCGATGAATGCGGCTAATTTTATTATCAGCAGCACCTATCAAGAGATTGTGGGTAAACCCGATAGTGTCGGGCAGTACGAATCGTACAATTGTTTTACTATGCCGGATTTGTACCACGTTGTGAACGGCATTGAATTGTTCAGCCCTAAATTTAATGTTGTGCCGCCGGGAGTCAACGAAAGCGTGTATTTTCCTTACACGCGGACAGAAGACCGGGTGCAGGGCGATCGCGATCGGCTCAACGAACTGCTGTTTACCCTAGAAGACCCCGAACAGGTCTTCGGAACGCTCGACGACCCGCAAAAGCGCCCTTTATTTTCGATGGCCAGGCTCGATCGCATTAAAAACATGACAGGCTTAGCAGAATTGTTTGGTAAAAGCCAAGAATTGCAAGAAAAATGCAATTTAATTCTGGTAGCCGGCAAGCTGAGAGTCGAAGAAACCGAAGATTACGAAGAAGCAGAAGAAATTAAAAAGCTCTACACAATTATCGAGCAATACAACCTGCACGGTAAAATTCGCTGGCTGGGAGTGCGGCTTTCCAAAAGCCTGTCCGGCGAAATCTACCGGGTAATCGCCGATGGCCAAGGTATATTTGTTCAGCCAGCCTTATTTGAAGCTTTCGGTTTGACAATTCTCGAAGCAATGATTACCGGCATTCCCACTTTTGGGACACAGTTTGGCGGCCCGCTGGAAATCATTCAAGATGGGGTAAATGGGTTTTATATCAACCCGACTAACCACCAGGAAACTGCCCAAAAGATTCTCGATTTCTTCTCTAAATGCGAACAAAATCCCAACTATTGGTATGAAATTTCAACGCGAGGAATTGACCGAGTTTACAGCACCTATACCTGGAAAATTCACACTAGCAGGCTGCTGACTCTGGCCAAGACTTACGGTTTCTGGAACTACTCGTCTCAGGAAAACCGCGAAGATATGCTCCGCTACATAGAAGCGCTGTTTTATCTGATTTACAAGCCGAGAGCGAAGGCTTTATTGGCAGAACACGCGAACCGATAAGTGACGATTTTGGATTTGTAGGGGCCGGTTGAGAGAAAAAACTTGGCCTCGGAGCGATCGACTTTGTACAAGACCCGCTAGTAAAGATTTGTGAAGGAGAGCAGGTTTTGTACAATAGGACTTACGCTAAAAAATCCAGTTTCTACGACAATATTGGCTTTGGTAACGAAACATCTCCTCAAAAACCCGGTTTTTGAGGAATCGCCCGAAACGGCCCCTACTTCCAATTCGTAACTTCCAACTAGCAACTCCTGACTGCTGCTGTCCCATTGCCGAACTTCTAAAGGCTTGGAAAGATATTTTTTAGAAAGCTATCCGGGTAATACAATGAGATTGAGAAACATGAAAACAGGGAAACCTTGTCAAACTTTAGCAACAGGATCAAACTTATGCGTGTAACTACTGTTACGATTTTCAGCTTGCTCGCTCTGCTCGCTCCAGGGCTGACTAAAAAGGCAAATGCAGCCTTCGAGTCCAAACCCTTTGTGCAGGAACAACAGTATCGCAGAGACTTTACAGCTCCCGCCGATCCAGGTGCGTCGGTACAGCCCGATGCGAATTCCCAAGGAGATATGTTTAACAAGCCTTTTTATGCAGGGGAGCAAAAGCCTGTCAGAAAGGAAAAAACTATCTCAGCAGGAGCAGACGGCCCAGAAGTTGCGGCCATACAGCAGCGGTTGCAAGTTCACGGTTTTGCGATCGGGACGATCGACGGTTCCTATGGTTCTCGCACCACATCTGCTGTCAGTTCTTTTCAGAAGTCTAAAAGCTTGAACTCCGACGGGATCGTGGATAAACAAACTTGGACAGCTTTAGCAGCAGATCCGGCGCGGGCTCCTGAAAAATTGCAGAGCGATGCTCCAATTCAGAACAGCGATTCAATTCAGAGCAATGCTCCAACTCAGAACAGCGCTCCTGTTCGCGGCAATCCTGCAACTGCTCTGACTAAAGGTGCTGCTGGTTCCAAGGTGAAGACGCTACAGGTGCGTTTGGAAATACAGGGTTACGAGCCGGGCCCGATTGACGGCATTTTTGGCGCTCGCACTGCTACGGCTGTCAAGAAATTTCAGGAGTCTAAGGGTTTGACGACTGATGGCGTGGTGGACGAAATCACCTGGAAGGCGATCGGGCAAAACTAAGTGACGAGTCCGAAATTGGGAAAATTCCTGTGGCAATAACTCATCATTGAACCCGGTGTCCAAAAATGACCGGGTTTCTCGATGTTGACATATCGCTATGTTGTATGTTAGGATAGTTGAATGTCCAAATGCGGATATGGCGAAATTGGCAGACGCGCCAGATTTAGGTTCTGGTTCCGAAAGGAGTGAAGGTTCAAGTCCTTTTATCCGCATACCATAGAGTATCCGGCGGTTGAAACCGCTTCTATACAAACAAAACCCGCCTCCGCGGGTTCAATAGTGCGCAGTTAAAATCACCAGATTTTATTAATTATCTTCAGTCCGCGGAGGCGGACTTCGTTTGTGTAGACGCGGTTTCAACCGTACGTCGTATCTTAAAACCAGCGCTTTTTCAGTTTCTTTAAGTGCGATCGCCTTAAATTGTCCACCAATTGCCGCAACTGAGCCAAATTTCCCGCTTCACCGCCATACTTCCAGCGCACGTAAGCCTGCGAAACTTCTTCAATTACCTCAGCTTCATCAGTTGGATGATTGCCGCGCATTGCCTCAGCATACTCCAAAGGCGTTTGAGCTTTTTGCTTGGCAAATCCCCGACTCGCCAAATCCTTCAACATTTGCTGATAAACCCCCTCCACCGGCGGCAATTTCCCTAGCCAGCGCCGGTAGCGCCATTTGCGCCAACCTTCCCAAATTAACCAGCCAATAAAGCCAAAGCCGATCGCACTAATTAACCCAGTAAATAACCCCACCCAACCCTTAGCAAACTGTCCCAGAAACCAGCCGAGAATCAAACTGATCCAGCCAATCACAAAACCGATAACTGAATCAAGCCCGCTTCTGAGAGGCGTTGGTAGCCAACCCGCGATCCACTTCCAAAACGATTCGATCGCGCTAAAAGTCTGGTTGTCTTCCACCGAAGCCGGAATCAGCGGATAACCGGGAATCGGATTAAAAGCGAACCAGCCGTAATTAGGAAAATATACCTCCGTCATCAAAAAAGCGTCAGTATTTTTCACAACATACAAACCAGTAAACGGGTTGAATTCCCCCGTATCGAAACCGCCAGCCATTCGCGCCGGAATCCCGATCGATCTGAGCATAATAGTCAGTACCGTCGAAAAATGGTCGGGATATCCGCCTGTAACTTTTTTGCCGTCTTGCGTGTTTTGATAGCCAAACAGAAAACCCTCGACTAAATCTTCACTTTCCTCTAAATAAGGCAAAGCTTTTACAAGTTTGTAGTTCGGGTTTTGCTTCAAATATTGAGCTAAGTACAAAGCTTTTTCGTAAGGAGAATCGATCGCCCTGTCCGACTTAGCCACTCTTGTTCTCGCCAACAAAATTTCTTCAGTTTTTTCTCGCACCTTGGCGGCAATTTTCGGCGGCAAATCCAAATAGAACTTGCGAACATTTTTCGGGTAATTAGTACCAGTTTGCCCCAACAAAGAGCGATCGCGAAAAGGTACGTTAGAAATCACCGTATATGTCAAACCATCCGCCAATTCCACAGGCGATCGCAAACCTCCCTCCGCATCAATCGCCACTTCCGTCGTCGGAAAATAAAGTTCCTTCGGCTTGCTTAAAGCCGGAATCAAATTCGGCAACTGAGCAAGAATAGTATAACTTTGAATCACCTCTTGAGTGCGAGGTGCATTGGGAAAAGGATTCAGATAAAATTGATAAGACCAGCGAGGTCGATTCACCTTAAAAGCTTGTTCGTTGCGAGAAATTTCCCAACCCTGACCAGTGTATTTGTCAAAGCCTAACACCCGCCAAAAACCCGCCGCCTGCGATCGCACGCGCATCACCACTTGAGGTTTCATTTCCCCCCGCAAATTTTGATTGATGCGCTGGTTGAAACCGTAATAAAAAGTAGAGTCCACATCTCCTGGCCCTTTGTCTGGGTTTCTCCCCCTTCCTCCGCCAGTTCCTTTTTGATTTCCTCCCTTGACATACCCCGGATTCAGAATGCTGCGCGAGTCAAACTCCCCCTGATATTGAATGGGAGCACTCACCGGAAAAGTCCGCAATTGATAGCCCGGAAGGCGCGGCAAAAACGCAAAAATACTCAGTCCCAACCCGACAGTTATCAGCAGCAGCCAACCAAAATACTTGGGGGATAAAGTAGCAGCAAATAACGACCAGTTGTTATTTTTTCCTTTACCTTCTGTCGAATCGCGAATGCTTTCTAGCTTCGTCGATGATAGTCCCAAGCGCGATCGATAATCTAGCACCAAAGTCGGCAGCGCTAAAGCCAAAAACAACAACAGCAGCGGCCCAAAAGTCAGGGTTTGGCTGATCGTCGCTGCTACACTCAACAGAATCAGCCCGATGACGATCGAATAGCCCAAATCCTTGCGGCGGGGCAAATCGAAGCTGTGCAGGACTTGAATGTTAATTAACAGTTGCGCCAAAACTAACCGCGTATCGTTTAATTCTCCTACCAAACGGGTAAAAAAAGCGAACAGCGCCACCAGCATGGCAATAGCTATGCAGAATTTAGCAGCTATATTGCGATCGCGGCGGCGATACCAACTCCAAGTTGCTCCCACAATACTGACAGGCACAGCCCACAGGTTCAGGCTTTCTTCAGCAGCAACGTCAGTAGCTACAATTCCCACAATTACCAACAACTGAACCAGGATTCGCAGCAGTAAAGAATCCTCAATCACCGGCGGAGGCATTGCCTCAATCTGCTCCCACAGCTTACCTAAAACAGGTATCTTTCGCAGGTTATCAGTTGTCATGTGCACCCATCCAAGTCAGTCTATTTTAGATTTTGGATTTTAGATTTTAGATTTTCTCGCAGCTTTGAATCTGGGAGGGCTTTAACTAATCTCTAAAATTTTTTGCTTTCCACGACAACAGAAGTCGGGGGATTGCATTTGTTTTTGTGTGAGGTCAAACCGCAGAGTAAAACATACATTGTTTACTCTAATTTTACCAGAAAGAATTGGTTTAAAGCCTCTTCCTTGTAGGCAAAAATTAAAATCAGACTATTCATTAATCCAATCCTCTTCCTTCCAAGTAGATGTAGCTGTCAACTGTCAACTGTCAACTGTCAACTGAACTTTCTATTTGCTATTTTGTCTTCACAAAGTTGGACGAATAGCAAACATCAGAGGTCGGCTATCGAAGTTTTGGAATCTCACTTCTAGAGCATAAGTCTTGTCAGGTTGCGGGTCAAACAACTCCACACTTAAATGCCCGGAATTCGGACGATGTGCAGTTGCTTCGGCATCTCCTCCCTTGAGTTCCAAACTTCCTCCCCCAGGAAATTCGCACTCAACTCTTAAACACGGCCTTGGTGGTTCTGTATTGCGGTTCGATAGGTATTGAGCTTGCAGAGTCAGCGAGCCCAAAGCAGTCAGCCACTCCCGCGAAACCGGGGGCTGATTTACAGGACAATTCAAAGTTAAAGACTCAATGATTTGTCGGGCGGCCAACAGCGACATTAGCATTTGTTGATCGGTAGTTGCCTCGGAGTAATTCGGTAAATCTTCTACTTCTGAAGCTGTAATTCCTCTGGCCGCACCCATGAGTACAAAACCAGCTAATTCGTTAAGTTCCTGAGACTGGCCCGGAAACAAACTATCTACAGCGCGAACTAACTTCGCACCTTCCCGCAGCGACGACATTACCAGTTCCTGACAAGGTTCTAGCAGTTGAGCAAAAACCCCTTGGGCGATCGGAATTGGCAGGCGACCCCATCTAATATTTTGTAGTTGGGGAGTCCAGATATGTAGGGGGGGAACCCATTGGGGGGCTACATCGTCTGGGTAGTCGTGTTCGTAGCTTTTGATTTCTGTTTCCCAGGGGAACAGTGGCGGGTTGGATTCAATTTCGGCTCTAAGCCTTTGTTTTAACAAGGTCTGAAAACGGTCTTGCACGGTCGGTATATCTCCAATAGTCAGCGGTTGTGCGGGTGCATTGCTGTGCGCCCCCACTTGATAATCCAGCGGGTCTGGTTCGTCCCATTCCCAGTATTCCACCCCAGAATTCTCTTCGTCGCCCCACTCTTCTGAGGGATGGGGCTCATTGAGGTTGTCATGATCTTCGCTAGAGGTATTCGCGATTGGCGCCTGCAATATCCAGTCTAAGAAATGGCGATCGAAAGCCTCTGCATCCCTGTTCGTTTCGTTATTCATCAGTAGATGCCCCTTCTCCGGAATCTGAACGATTTCGCAATTCCCAGGCAAGTTCGAGTAATTTAAACCACCGTTTCTGTACCTGGGCTACCGTGCTGCCGAGGGTTTGCGCGATCGCTGACTCTGACAGACCCTGTTGTTTCAACTTTAGCAAACGCTGTCCCTCTGGGCCAATTTGCTCACCAAAAATTTGCCACTCAGAAGGCAGTAAACCCAGATTGCGATCTAAGTCTGCTTCCAGCCACTGGTGAACCAGTTCCCAGCGGTGCGACATGGCAAACCTGAGCAAATGGTACTTGAAGCGCTGCTGCAAATAGTCCCTTTGGCGCGGAGTTATGTTTAGAAGCGACTCTATTTCATTAGTCGGCAAGTCTTGCAAGCGCAATATGAAATAATCGGCGCATTCTTGTTGGTTGCGCTCTTTCAAGTAAGCGACTAATTCGTCAATCACATTTTGGCGCAAAGATTCTGACTCGTCGCCTTGGGGGCGAATTGCCGAGGAACCCTGTCCCGCCATTGCTTCCCGCACCGAGTGCACCGAGGTGTCGTTCCAAGTTTGGTCGGAATCTGAAGCCCCACCGTCGGCGGCTTGTTCCATATCCACGGAGGTTTCTTTGGGTTGTTGCTGGGAAAAGGTTTGGGCCCGCAAAATAATTAGTTGCTGGCTCCGGTTGCGAGGCAAAGGAATGCGCCGCTTGCCGAAACGCTCTACAAAAGCCATGTACTCTGCTAGTTCTAAGCGAGTGCGGGGACTGTAGGTAGGTGGCAGTTGGGTTTCCCGCCGGAATGCCTTTAAAGCTTCCAGATAAAATCCCTGCAAGAAATCTTTGATCAGTTCTACTCGCGCCTGATAGCTAGACTGCACCTGGGGAGGGGTGATGTAGCGATAGACGATCGCGCTGAGGGTACTGTGCAATTCTACTCGCCCGGGCCCGGAGCCTAAATTTTCATAGTGGAGACATTGTTGCAAGCGGTGCCGGGCGAGGCTCTCGGCTGCACCTTCTATGTCTCCTGAGTCTTGAATCCGCTGACTTTCTGTGCATATCCTGGTGACTTCTGCTGCGAGTCGCCCTGCTACATCTTGGCAATTCTGCTCAGACGCGCGAGTGGACTTTTTGAGTTCGTCTAACAGCAGTTGAAATATGGTTTCCACGCTCTGGCAGATTTCCCGCATGATTGTTTACAGCTCACATTGAAATTAGCACACTCTGGTACGTTAAATTTGGGATTTTACATTTTATAGTGGGCAGTGCTAGGTATCACATACTTGCACCTGCACCTGTTACCGTGAAATTCTTAAACTCAAATCTCAAATTAACTGACTAATGGATTTAGATCTACAGATTCGATCGCTGATCGACAAAGCTCCGCCTGACGGTTCGACGCCACAAATCTTAGAGGCGATCGCCCCGGCGCTGGTTTTAATTGCCCAACAGCTACAGCACCTCGAATACTCGATCCTGCAATCGGTAGACGAAAGTTGGGCGATCGTGGTTTTGAGCAATCTCAAGCAACCGGGACGGGAGAAGAAGGTGATTTATGCTTTTCCTACTTTTCAAGATGCTTCCTCCGCTGCGGCGGCTGGGGGCGATCGCGTGAGGCCGGTGCCTTTGCCTGTCACTCACATTTTATTTCAGATGATCGCTCTCGAAGGTCTCGACAGCATTGTTTTTTTTGAAAATCCCGGCAATCAGGAAGTCGGGACGGAAATCCCTCGCCAGCAAGTGCAAGACTTAATTAACCTTTACTTGCAACAGTATCGATCGGCTCCACCGCCAGATATTGCATAAATAACTCAATTTCTGATTAATTTGTAATAGATCGGACGTACGGTTGAAACCACGTCGATAAAAACGAAGTCCACTCGCCTGCGGTGTAAAGAAAAAAACGTAATTTTAACCGCCCATTCTTCAACCCGCTTGGAGTGCGTGAGTGTTTGTATCGACGCGGTTTCAACCGCCCGGTTTTCTTAACCTGCTAATAAAGCCGACTCAAAACGTAATCTGCCAAGTCAATCAAGGCTTGACGGGACTCAGAATGGGGCAGCGCAGCCAAGAATTCGACGGCTTTCTGGGCGTGATTTGTGGCTAGTTCTCGCGAGCGCTCTATGCCTTGAGAATCTTCTATCAGTGCCAGGGCCTGCTCTAAATCTCCTTCTTGGGCGAACTCCCGTTCTATGAGAACTTCCAAATAAGGCTTTTCTTCTAGGGCAAATAGCGCTGGCGCTGTCAGATTACCGCTGATTAGATCCGATCCTGCGGGTTTCCCCAAAGTTTCCGTTGAAGCAGTGAAATCCAATATATCATCTACTATTTGGAAGGCTAAACCAATGTTGCGACCGTAGTTGTACAAATCGTCTGCTATTTCCGCTGAAACCTCGCTCAAACAGCCCGCTGCTTTAGAACTGTTGGCAATTAAAGACGCTGTTTTGTAATAACTTTTTTCTAAGTACGCTTCGATCGACAAACTGGTGTCAAATCCATTTAATCCCTGTTGAATTTCCCCCTCAGCTAAATCCATAATCACTTCTGAAAGCAGTTTGACTACTGGCAGGTTGTCCAGATTGGCCAAGTGCCAACTCGATTGAGCAAACAGAAAATCTCCCGCCAATACTGCCACTCGGTTGTTAAACCGACTGTGTACCGTCGGTACTCCCCGCCGCAGATCGGACTCGTCCACCACGTCGTCGTGGACTAGACTGGCTGTGTGGATCATTTCGGTGATTTCCGCGAGGCGGCGGTGTTTTTCGGTGATTTCCCGATCGGGCATTGTCGCCTTGGCCATCAACAAGACTATTGCGGGTCTCACCCGTTTTCCCTTTGTGCCGAATAAGTATTCCGCAGCCGCGTACAAGATGGGATGACGGGCACCCACTAACTGTTTCAAGTTTTCTGTCAACAGTCGCAGGTCTTCTTCAACCGAGGAAAATAGGAGAGTGCTAGAGATCATGGATACGCCGACTCAAGCCGTAAAGTAACAAAATTTTACATATCATATCTTTATTTTAAGGTAATTCTCTGCAATAGGGAAGAAGAATCTAGGCGATCGGCAGTTATTTGTTGTCTGCCACCAGCTAGGACTGGCCCAACTGCCAGAGGCGGGTAGCCGACTGTCAGAGGGATTGTCCCTATTGTATCGAATTGTTAAGGACAGTGATCAAAAATATCTAAATCCCAGAAACCCTGTGCTATTATAGTTATTAAGGATTTAAACAATTCTATACATTAAGTACAGGCTGTACTTGAACCTAGCTGGCAGGTAGTTTTCAGATGCCTGTAAGAATTTCGTAGAGCCAGCCTTGTTAGTCGATCGCAGCGAAAATTTCTGGGACAGATTTTTAGTTCCTCGCGGCTAAAAACTTTCAGGAATTAAGACTAGCGCATGAGATGTGCACGGTAGCTCAAAGCAGCTAAAGTGGATGGTTTTACGCTGTTCAAGCATTTGTAAAGCAGTAAATCATTATTGACCCCGCCCAAAAACAGGTAGAAGCCGCGACAATCGTCGTGGAGATCCCAAAATTTTAGACATTAGTTGAAGCTCCCAGATTCATCTGCCGAGTCAATCTAAAATCTAAAATCTAAAATCGACTAACCGGGAACGCCTAAGTGTTCCGGGAAGCCTGATATGGAAAAGTAGCCTTCAGAACCAAGGCATAGTCTTGCGTGCTGACTTAATGTAGTAGGTCTTGAACTTGTCCCCCTCCTCCTCCTCGTCCTTGACTTTTGGTTCTAATTATGATTTATCGCGATATTCCTCTAATTATTCCCATTCTGGCCGCCGGTTATGTAATGACTATTTATATAGTGTTGATGTTGGCCGAACGTAGCTCTAAAATAACTCGATTGGGTGAGTAGTTAACAGCTTGTTAGCCGAATCCGGCCTCGCTCGCAATGGACTACTCGCTCAGAATTCCGAATACTCAATAATAACCCTGCCTTGACTGCTTGCGCACAAAGGCAGGGTTATTGTTTACAATTGCGGGCATCGTGATGTTTAGCGGTACGAGTGACGATCGATCTCTAGTTTACCGCGGAGTGCGATCGACCGACAGCCCGCAATCTTCAAGATACTCAAGGTGGAAATCGCCGATTTTTTCCACAAATATCCCCAAAGGCTACTCGAATTTACTGACGCTGCTGCCAAAATACCAGCCGCGGCTGTTTCAACCGAGAAAAACCCCAGATTAAAAGAGCTTTTGTTCGGCAGCTATCAAACAATTCTGTGGCAAATCATGAAACAGTAGCCGACACTTTAGTTGACATCGGCATTTACGACAATATCGAATCAATTTTGGAGCATCTCAATCAATGCAAAAAGCATTTTTTGACAGTGCGAGCTCGCAAGCGCTCGCGAGTCTTTTATTGATCGCGAGTTATACGAGTTCGCACTATAAATGCCAAAATGAGATAATCCCAATCAATTGGGTGCATCTCATTTTTGTCAAAAGCATTTTTTATGTTATGGAGCGTCCCCGCATGGGCTTATAGAAGCCCGTGCGAACTCGTATAACTCTCACTCTTAAAGCAAAACTGAGATGCACCCAACGACTTTTACCGCGCCAATTCCGATCGCCATTTAGCCCTATCGCACTAGAAATCATACCGATGCGCGACAAAAAATGCAACTTTAGACTGATGTCAAACCTGGATTTCGGTCAGCGTGCCATCACTGTCAAATATCAAATCTAAAATGGTATTAATTGCGGGCTCTGCCTGGATCTCTCCCCCTTGATTTACCCATGTCAACCACAGTTTCTGATACCCAAAGCTTGCTAAAACAGGCGATCGACCCCAAACTGCCGGTGCTGCCTCCAGACACATTGAAAGTTGCGATCGCCGCGATGACTCAGGCGAGCGCCAGTTGCGTTTTGATCGCGTTTGAACAGCAACTGATCGGCATTTTTACGGAGCGCGATGTTGTGAAAATAACTGCTAACGAAATACCACTAGCAGGGATGATAATTGCTGAGGTAATGACTCAAAGACCGATCGCCATTTCCCTCGATCAAGCGGAGAATATCTTCAAGGTATTGGACATATTGCGATCCTCTTCGTTGGCGTAGCCCCCGTAGGGGCGGGCTGCGCTAACGGCAAAAATCCGTCACTTGTCCCTCACAGACGCACCCGGAAACTTGCTGGGCGTCATCACCGGCGAAAGCATCCGTCAAATCCTGGAAGCGGGCGACTTGCTGCAAATGCGACGCGCCCAAGAAATTATGACCGCAGAAGTAATAGTTGCCTCAACTAGCACCTCAGTTTTAGAAGTCGCAAAACAGATGACAACTCAGCGCAAAAGCTGCATAGTCATTTGCAATGAGTGCGACAATAAAAAGCAGAAACCTGTGGGCATAATTACAGAATGGGACATTGTTAAATTCCAAGCTGCCGGACTCGATTTTGCTGGCACTCGCGCCGCCGCCGCGATGAATTTTCCGCTGATACCTTTGCAAGGAGAAGCCACATTGTGGGAGGCTCACCAGTTCATGCAGCAGCACCACATCCGGCGCTTGGTGGTGGTGGACGAGGGAGGATATTTAGCCGGAATTATCACCCAAAGTACCCTGCTGCACGCCTTAGATCCGGTAGAAATGCACGCGAATGTCGAGCTTTTGCAGGAAACAGTTGCCGAAAATATCCTGGAGTTAAAAAAAGTGAACGAACAATTGCAAAAAGAAGCGCTGCGGAGAACCGAAGTAGAAGAACAGTTGCGGCTATTAAATGAAAATCTAGAAGAACAAATTAAACAGCGAACTTTAGAATTAATTAACACGAACAGTCAGTTAAAGAAGGAAATACAAGACCGCGCCACCGCTGAAGCTGAAGTCCGCCGCCTCAACACCGAACTGGAAGAGCGAGTTCGAGAGCGCACGGTTCAACTAGCAGCCAGCAACCAAGAATTACAGCAAAAAATTTGCGATCGCAAATTGCTAGAAGAAAAACTACACTTTTCTGAAACCAAAGTCCGCGCAGTTTTTGAAGCGATGACAGACATCGTTCTCGTGCTAGACATTCAGGGCAATATAGAAGTGTTGCCGACAAATACCACGGCAGTTTATGAGCCAGATTGCGATCTAGTCAGCCTGACAATAGAACATTTTTTTGACGATGACAACCCCGATGATTGGTGGATGCTAGTTCAACAAGTGTTAGAAACGCAACAAACACTCAATTTCGACTACAGCTTAGCAGTTGGCGGTCGCGAAATTTGGTTTTCCGCCTGCATTTCTATGTTCTCAACAGATGCAGTAATTTGGGTTGCCCGCAACATCAGCGATCGCAAACTAGCAGAGTCAGCATTGTCCCAAAAAAATACAGAATTAGCTCATACGCTGGAAGAACTGAAGCGCACTCAACAAGAACTGATTCAATCTGAAAAAATGGCTGCCCTCGGACAGTTAATTGCCGGAGTTGCTCACGAAATTAATTCTCCTTTAGGGGCGATTCGCTCCTCGGTGCAGAACATCGCCGACTTCTGGGCCGAACAATTGCACCAGTTGCCAATATTTTTCAAGCAACTATCCCCGGAACGGCAGCAGGATTTTTTTGCGCTGCTGCACAAGTCAAGTCAAGAAACAGACACCTTATCTAGTAAAGAAAAACGTCAGTTGAAAAAAAGTTTACAACGGCAATTAGAAGCAGAAAAAATTGACGACGCCGACAGCCTTGCCTGTACTTTATTAGATATTGGTATCTGCAATAATGTAGAACCTTTTTTACCTTTGTTGAAAGACCGCGAAAGTCCAAATATTTTACAAATCGCCTATGAATTTGCTACGGTACAAAAAAGCACTAAAAATATTGCTACTGCGACAGATCGGGCAGCCAAAATCGTTTTTGCATTGAAAAGCTACTCTCGTTACGACCAGTCTGGTTCCAAGGCGAACGCTAATATTACCGAGGGCATTGATACTGTTTTAACGCTTTACCACTATCAAATCAAACACGGTGTGGAAGTCGTCAGAAACTATGGTACTGATTTGCCCTCTGTGCTATGCTATCCTGATGAACTAAATCAAGTTTGGACAAATTTGCTTCACAATGCTTTACAAGCGATGGGCAACAAAGGAGTGTTGAAAATTGATGTCAAACACCAAAATAACGCGATATCAGTCAGTATAACCGACAACGGCCCCGGCATTCCCCCAGAGATTATGCCGAGAATTTTTGAACCGTTTTTCACGACTAAACCTCCAGGAGAAGGCACTGGTTTGGGATTGGATATTGTCCTGAAAATTATTGAAAAACATCAAGGTAAACTGCAAGTAGAAAGCGTGCCAGGTCAAACCAAATTTACTGTATATTTGCCTATTGAAATCACTGATGGCAATTAAAAACCTGGGGTCAAATGCCCTGAAGAATTAAATAGAAGTGAAAAAAAATATGCCCAAGCCAGTAATTTTGTGTGTTGACGATGAAGTTGTAATCTTAAACAGTTTAAAAATCCAACTTAAAAAGGAATTTGGCGATGTTTACCTCTATGAAGTAGCAGAAAATGCCGATGAAGCTCTGGAAATTATCGAGGAAATTCAAGAAGAAGATGAAAGCGATATTTTGGTCATAGTATCTGACTGGTTGATGCCGGGTATTAAAGGAGATGAATTTTTGATCCTGGTTCACCAAAAATATCCCAAAATCGTGAAAGTCATGCTGACCGGGCAAGCCGACGCAGTAGCAATAAAACGGGTGAAAGAGCAGGCAAACTTGCACCGCTGTTTGTACAAGCCGTGGGATAGCCAAGAATTAGTAGAAACTATAAAATCTGGTTTGGCAAAAATATGAACAATAAACCTGTGATTATTTGCGTGGATGACGAACCTATCATCCTTGAAAGTTTGAAGATTGAGTTAAAAAAAGCCCTGGGAGAAGAACATTTATTAGAAACCGCTGAAGGCGGCGAAGAGGCTTTAGAGTTAATAGATGAATTACTGGCAGAGGGCTGCGAAATCGTGGCCCTGATTTCCGACTACCTGATGCCGAATATGAAAGGGGACGAATTGCTGAAGCAGATTCACAAAATTTTGCCCAAAACTATCAAAATTATGCTGACGGGGCAAGCAGACCTCGAAGCAGTGGCGAATACTATTAAATATGCTAAATTGTACCGCTACATATCGAAGCCTTGGCAGTCAGAAGATTTGAAGTTGACCTTAAAAGAAGCGGTCAACAGCTATTTTATGGAGAAGCAATTAGCTGAACAAAATACTCAACTCCAAAAGCTGAATCAAGAATTGGAAACTTTAGTTGAGGAGCGGACTGCACAACTGCGCTTGTCTGAGGAAAAGTTTGCTAAAGCTTTTCGTTCTTCTCCCAACCCGATTACTATTGCTAGACTTAAAGACGGTCGTTATTTAGAAGTTAATGAGGCTTTTTGCCAGACAATCGGTTATTCGGCAGCAGAAATTATCGATCGCACGGCGCTTGATTTCAATCTTTGGGAAAGCAAACCAGCCCGCGCCAAGTTGTTTGCAATGTTAGACGAACAAAAAATTGTTCGCAACTACGAATTTGATTGGCGCACTAAAACTGGGGAACTCAGAACCGGGCTGCTGTCAGCAGAAATCATTGATATTCATGGCGAAACCTGCGTGATTTCTGTGATTCAAGATATTAGCGATCGCAAATTAGCCGAACAAAAACTCCGAGCTGTAGCGGCCTCTTTAGCAGCAGCGCAAAGAATCGCCCGCCTGGGGAATTGGGAATGCGATTTCTCTGCCGATACAACTACTTGGTCGGAAGAATTATCTCATATTTTCGGTCTCGATGCAACCCAGGCTGCGCCCACACTAACTGAGTTTCCGCAATACGTGCATCCAGACGATCGCCCAAAATGGCAAACAACCATCGACGCTGCTATTGCTAGCGGGCAATCCTACACTTTAGAATATCGCATCCTGCGCCCGGAATCGACAATCGCTGCGGATCATTGCCCGTCACAGACAAGTGAAGGCGGCTCGATCCGCTACATCGAATCCAGAGGAGAAGCAGTTGTCAACCAACAAGGACAAGTGACAAAACTCTTCACAACTTTGATGGATATTACCCCCCGCAAGCTAGCAGAAATAGCCCTAGCAGAGAGCGAAGAAAAATACCGTCATTTAGTTGAAACTTCCCAAGATATTATCTGGTCTTGCGATGCCCAAGGACACCTTACTTTTGTGAACCAAGCAGTCAAACAAATCTACGGTTATGATCCTGAAGAAATGCTCGGTTGTTCTTTTGGCGATTTCTTAGCTCCAGCACAAATAGACCGAAATATGGAACTTCAGCAGCGATTGCTGACGGGAGATGATGTCTTTCAGTACGAAAGTATAGTATTAGGAAAAGACGGCCGGCAGATTGATGTCAATACGAAGGCGATCGCGCGCTTGGACGCCGAAGGAAATATCACTGGCACAACAGGAACAGCCAGCGATATTACTGAGCGCAAACAAGCAGAAATAGCCCTGCAAAAAGCCAAAGAAGAAGCGGACAGAGCCAACAAGGCGAAAAGTGAATTCCTCTCGAATATGAGCCACGAATTGCGAACTCCCCTCAACGCAATTCTGGGTTTCAGCCAACTGCTGACCCGCGATACAGCCCTCGGTGCCGACCAACAGCAATACTTAGGAATTATTAGCCGCAGCGGGGAACATTTGCTCGTTCTGATCAACAATATTCTGCAAATGTCAAAAATTGAAGTTGGGCTGGTGACAGTTAATAACAGCACCTTTGACTTGCACAAAATGCTAAAAAATACTGAAGAGATGCTGAAGTTGCAAACAGAGAAAAAAGGGTTGCAGTTGATTTATGATTGTCCGCCCGACGTGCCTCAATATGTAGAAACAGACGAAAGCAAGTTGCGCCAAGTATTGATTAATGTGGTGGGAAATGCGATTAAATTTACGGCGGAAGGTGGTGTGAATTTGAGAATTAAGCATGAACTATTGGAGAATAAAAATCACGGACAGATTCCGCCAATTGACAATTGCTGCTTGCTATTTGAAGTTGAAGACACGGGGTCGGGGATTGCTGCGGCAGAAATGGATAATTTGTTTAAACCTTTTGCGCAAACAGAAAGCGGGAGAAAAGCTCAAGAAGGAACAGGTTTAGGCTTGCCGATCAGCAAACAGTTCGTGCAGTTAATGGGAGGGAAAATGACGGTGACAAGCAGTGTCGGTAACGGCAGCATTTTTAGATTTGACGTTAAGGTTTCGCTCCCTAATGCAGTGGAAATTCAGGTGGCTCAAACCGCTCGCCGCGTTGTGGGCCTGGAACCGGGACAGCCGGAATACAGGATTTTAGCTGTGGACGATCGCCTGGAAAGCCGTTTGCTGTTGTTCAGAATGTTGTCATCCCTCGGTTTTGCTGTGCGGCAGGCTGAAAATGGCCTTCAAGCTCTGTCGATGTGGTCGAGTTGGGAACCTCATTTGATTTGGATGGATATGCGGATGCCGGTGATGGATGGCTATGAAGCTACTAAACAGATTAAAGCGCATTTGAAGGGTCAAGCAACGGTGATTATTGCTCTGACGGCGAGTGCTTTTGATGAGGAGCGATCGGTTATTTTGTCTGCTGGTTGCGATGATTTTGTCGCGAAACCTTTTCGGGAGCAAGTGATTCTGGAAAAGATGGCTAAGTATCTGGGAGTTCGCTATGTTTACGATCGAGAAGCTTCACCGAGTTCTGATGCTGTGGCTTCCGGTGATGTTTCCGCGCACACTGGAACGCCTCCTTTGCCTTTTACGCTGAATGCTTCATTTTTTGAAGCTATGCCTTGTGAATGGGTTGATGAGTTGTACGCTGCTGCGGATGCGGTGGATAATGAGCGGATTTTTGCGCTGCTGTTGTTGATTCCTCCGATTCATGCTAGTTTCGGCAGTGCGATCGCCGATTTGGCGCATAACTTCCGGTGCGATCGGATTATTGATTTGATTGAGGAATTTAGAAATGTTTGAGGGAAGTTCGGCAACGGATTATATAACAGATTTAACGGATTTAACGAATGGATATTCAGTCGTAGAGTGCGTCGCCATGAAAAATTTCCAGAGAAATATCGACAATTTTATAACGACGCACCTGACAAACTCTCGTTCGTGTAAAAACAACCAACATTTGTTTCGTAGGAATAATTTTTCCAATTGGTATTACTGGCATCTATCGTCTTAAAAAAACCAGTTTCTTGGATTGGTGTGTGTAAGTGATATAAATATGAAAGTAGTTGATTTACGATCAAGTGCTATCATAACGATTTAACTGATTTTTTTCATAATTTCAGCAATTCCTAAGTTGGCAAAAAAAATACCTAGCGATGACCAGCAATCAAACAGAAGATAATAAAGGTAACATATTAATTGTTGACGACACTCCAGAAAACTTGCAAGTTTTATCGGCAACGCTGTCGGATCAGGGCTACAAAGTCCAGGGTGTAATTAATGGCAAAATGGCAATCAGAGCCGCGCGATCTAGTTCTCCCGACCTGATTTTGCTCGACATAAAAATGCCAGAAATGGACGGCTACGAAGTCTGTACGCAGCTCAGATCAGATCCGAAAACATCAGAAATTCCAATTATTTTTATCAGCGCTTTAGATGAAGTATTAGACAAAGTAACCGCCTTTAAAGTTGGATGCGTAGACTTTATCACAAAACCGTTTCATGTAGCAGAAGTTTTAGCGAGAATCGAACATCAACTGACTATCCAAAGACTGAAAAGACAATTGATCGATCGCAATATCGAACTACAACAAGAAATCATAGAACGCAAAAAAGCCGAAGAAGCCGCGGCCGCTGCATCCCTAGCAAAAAGTCAATTCGTTGCCAACATGAGCCACGAATTGCGGACTCCCTTGAACGCCATCCTAGGTTTTACCCAAGTCATGAGCCGCGACTCTTTGCTCAGCCACGAGAATATCGAAAATCTCCGAATTATCAACCGCAGCGGTCAACATTTGCTGGAACTAATTAACGATGTTTTAGACTTGTCGAAAATAGAAGCAGGGATAATTGGCTTAGATGAAAGTAGCTTTGACCTTTATCAACTCCTCGATACTCTCGAAGAGATGTTTCAAATCAAAGCTGAAACTAAAAATTTGCAACTGAGATTTTTCGTGCAGGCGGATGTTCCGCAATATATAAAAACTGACGAAAAAAAGCTGCGCGTCTGCTTGATCAATCTGCTGGGAAATGCCATAAAGTTTACGGAAAACTGCGGCAGTATTTGGCTGCGTGCGACCGTGCAAGGCAATCAGCAGTCGGGAAAATGGGAGATTTATCCTAACTCTACTTTGGCAGAGGAATGTGTAATTTGCTTTGAAATTGAAGACACGGGAGTTGGCATAGCAGAAGGAGAAATTCACAAGTTATTTGAGGCTTTTGTGCAAACAGAAGCTGGTAAAAAAGCGGCTGACGGTACGGGATTGGGTTTGACAATTACCAAAAAATACGTAGAAATAATGGGGGGAGATATTGGGGTAGACAGTGTTTTAGGTGAGCGAACCACTTTTAAATTTAATATCCGAGTATTTCCCGCTGTTTCGTCTGAAATAACAGTGGCGACGTTGCAACGGGTAATGCAATTAGAAGCAGATCAACCGGTTTATCGGATTTTAGCGGTTGACGACAATCAAGAAAATCGGCTGCTGCTGGTTAAAATGCTGCAACCAATTGGTTTTGAAGTCCGAGAAGCGGAAAACGGCCTCCAAGCTGTTGAACTTTGGGAAAGTTGGCAGCCTGATTTAATTTGGCTGGATACGCGAATGCCAGTAATGGACGGTTTTGAAGCTGTCAGACAAATTAGAGCTAAAGAGAAAGAGAAACAAAATCAGCATCAGCGGCAAACTATAATTATTGCTCTGACTGCTAGCACTTTTGAGGAAAGAAAAGGCGAAATTATCGCCGCAGGTTGCGACGATTTTATACGGAAACCTTTTCAAGAACAAATCCTGTTTGATAAGATGGCTGCCTACTTGGGAGTGCGCTATATTTATCAAGAGTTGTCCGGGCTTCCTGTCGGGGCTTTACGGCGTTATTTTGTGAGCGAAAAACCGGATTCATTTTTCTGGCCGCTGCTGGCCCAGATGCCTCGAAATTGGGTGCAGGAACTCTACGATGCAGTTAATGATGTTAATGAAGAGTTGGCGATTCAAATTGTCGATCGCATTTGGGAAAGTCATCCAACTTTAGCTGAGGCTTTAAAAGATTTGCTGGCAGATTACCGACTCGACAGGATAATGGATTTAACTCAATCGATTTTAAAATAAATGGATCATCGTGAAATTAGGCGTTACTGATTTACGGTATGAAAGGCTAAATATGCAATTCATAAAAACCAGCGTCTACAAAGCTTCTGGATTTTAAAATTATTTATTTCATACCCTGATTAAGCAACGCCCAAATTTAGTGCTGTCTTGGCAAAAGAGTTCCCGTTTTGTGACGAACTAAATAGCATGGTTCGGCAAGCAAGCGCAGAAAGAACATGGTCGGTAATTTCCCTATTTTACGACAATTGCAGAAAGAAGAATCCTGGTAAGAAAGGATTTCCACAATTTCAAAAATAGAATCGCTCAGTTGTATACAAAACTAGCGTTTGGAAATTAGCGTCAGATCGGAAATTTATCACATTCACCGACAAAAAAGGAATTGGAAAACTGAAGCTGAAAGGAACGCGCGACTTGCACTTCTATCAACCTACTCAAATCAAACGATTTAGGCTGGTAAAGATTTTGCTATGAAATTAGCTCTCCGGTGTCATCCAGTCCAACGACTGTGTAGCCTAGGTCTACTTGAGGATTAAAAAAATTGTAAAAAATCGCTGTCTAGCCAAATCAATTAACGATGCTTCTTGGTATATGTTCCGGGTCTGGATGGAATATTTCGGCAAAGTATTCGGAAGAATTACGATTACTGTAACAGCCAGTGGAACAAGGCAAAAATGTTCTAGTTGCGGAACGATTGTCAAGAAAAGTCTATCAACACGAACCTATACCTGTCGGTAGAGTGTCAATTTTCTATTCCTGTATCAAAGTGAAGTCAGTAGCCCGCAGGCAGCATTCAACAGCCATTTATACGATTTTAGATTTTCAATTTTAGATTTTCAATTTTAGATTTGAAAATTTGAAATGACTAATGGCGATCGGGATTTGGATCGCGGGACAGCAGTTGCATTCTTTTTTGAAACTGGTTTGACTGCAACTGTAAAAATCTTTATCGTTTCTTTACACAAATCCTCAAAAAGTGTAGCATATTCACTGATGACATTGAGCGAAAGATCCATCAGTATAAATTAATACGGTTTAGGTAAGACTGATCCCCGTAACACCCCTTAACAAGGGGGGACAAGAGTATTCTCTTTCGTTCCCCTTCTGAAGGGGGATGCGAGGGGGATCTCCGAAAAAAAACACTGTTAACCCAAGCGTATGGCAGTATAAATCTATTACCTCGATCCCTATACAACTTAAAATCAGCCGTGCGCGCCAGACTTGTCAGTTTGTTTCAACTGTATGCAGAGGATCTTGTTTTGGGATGCAGTAGTTTCCGTAGTAATTCGCGGACAAGCATTTCTGATGTCTTTGGTGTTTGAGGGTTCTCGGACAGACTGCCAAGTGAAACAAGTATTAGTGGTAAACCTTCGCAAATTATGCAAAAATCGTCAATTGCTGCAACACAAATTCAGTGTCGTCGGTCAGATTTGCCTGATGATGCCAACAGATGCTTTGCAGGCGATCGGAAACGGCTCCAAGTCCCGCCCACAAAATTCGTTAGTGAGGCAAAGACGTGAATTATCAAAATAAAAATGAAAATAAAAAATTTACTATTTTAATAGCAAACGATGATGAGGACACGCGCTTTTTGGTGAAGGAAGCACTGCGAGAAGTTCGATTAGCAATTAGTAGCGAATTTGTGGAAAATGGAGAACAAGTGCTAGACTATTTGTACCGTCGCGGTGAATATGCTGCTGGCAGCAATTGGCATCGACCAGATCTGATACTTTTGGATCTGAATATGCCGAGGCTTGACGGGCGAGAAACACTAACTTTGATGAGGTCTGACCCCAACTTGCAACAAATTCCGGTTGTGATTCTAACTACATCGCACCGCAGCGGAGATATCTTGCTTTGCTACCGCTTGGGTGCGAATTCTTTTATATCCAAACCAGTCACTTTTGAAGGATTGGTGGAAGTAATGAAGACTTTATGCCAGTATTGGTTTGTAATCGTTTCGCTCCCGCCCCAGGCTCTGTAAGCTTTAATTTAGGGCTAGATCGATACAGCAGTTCTCAGAAAGATGAGGTATGGCAAATTCTCCTACAATCACTAGGAAGAAGATGCACTGCGGGCGATTATTTTTACCTCCAGAAACCTCAGTCAGCTTATAGGAACTACCAATTACCCATGACCAATTACCCATGACCAATTACCCATTACTAATTACCCATTACCAGACATACCTCATCTTTCTGAAAAAGGCTATAGTTTGAGTATAAACTGAATTTTATAGACCGACATATTGCTGCAATACGATTCTATTAAGCCCGATCGCCCCTTGCCAAGGCCACGGTGTACACACAATTCCTAAAAACTTGGCTCTGTCTGACACAATCGTGAGTAGGCAAAGTTTTTAGACGATAGATTTATTTATCAATAATTTTAGCTTATTGATAATAAGTAACGGAAAATCAAGGATTAAAAAAATAAATTTCCGTTTTTTCCGTCATTTGATTTCCAACTTGACTTGTGTGCACACCGTAGCTTGCCAAGGGGGGACAAGAATCTGATCAAAGTCCCCGCAACCATTCGGGGGATGCGAGGGGGATATCCGGGGAATAAATAGCCCGATCGCAAGTAAGTAGATAGGTAAAAATAAACTGGCTGATGGGGATGGTGGGTGAGAGCAGCGCTCCACTAGCTGCTAGTAAAGATCCGGTCTTAACCCGCCTTTACAAGATATTATTGTTGTTTCGTGCCGATCGCCAGTATCGCTCTCAAAACAAAAAAGTTTCCTTCAACCTGCTCCGAACGCTATAGTTGTGTTAACACGTAACCAATCTCTGAAAATTTTGTTGGTTGAGGATGACCTCGCAGATGCGACGCTGATCGAAGATCTTTTAGGGTCATTCAGCGAGGCTCTGTTTCGCCTCCAAACTGTTACATCCCTGGAGAGGGGACTCACGTTTCTGGAAGCTGAAAAGTTTGACGCCGTACTATTAGACTTGTCCGTGTCAGACAGCTTGGGGGGAAGCGAGGCGATCGCAATTTTGAAAGCTCGATCGCCCACAGTTCCGGTTCTGGTGCTGACAGATAGCAATGATGAAAATACGGCGCTGTCGGTATTGCGAGCGGGCGCTCAAGATTGTTTGGTAAAGGGAAGATTTCAGAGAACTCTGCTGGTGCGGGCGATTCATTACGCGATCGAACGCCAGCAAGTCGAAGAACAATTGCGACAGCAGGCGATCCGACAGCGGCTGTTGGGACAAATGATCGAACATATTCGATCGTCAATAGACACCGCCAGCATTCTCCAAAATACGGTAGCAGAAGTGCGCCAATTTTTCAAAACAGACCGCGTTTTAATTTATCGCTGTCAGGATTGGGCGGAGCAATTTGACCGGGAAGAGCAAAAAGGTGCGATCGTCGCAGGTGACGGTTTACCAGACGGTTATATTGAAAACCAAAATATTAGTGCTGCTTTGGCGGTGTCATGCCTTTTTTTGGTCGAATCCCAGTCGGTACAAGCAATAGCAGATGTCAGCACTGCCGCATTGTCTGGCAGTTGCAAAGAGTTGCTGGCAGATTGTGAAATTGCAGCAGTTTTAAGCGTGCCAATTTGGCAATCTGGCGACTGGGGAACGGCAAATAAAAGACTAAAAAGCAGTGTTTGGGATGCCGAAAAAAATCAAGATACAGCAGAAGATTATATATCGCTGCTGACTGTTGGCAAACCGCAGGCGCAGGGAAAAAGTGTGCCGGATTTTAGGAGTGAAAATCGCAATAGTTTGTGGGGAATGCTGACAGCATACAATTGCAGCGGTGTCAGGGAATGGCAGCAGTGGGAAATTGATTTTTTACAGCACTTAGCGAATCAAGTGGCGATCGCGATCGAACAATCTCAACTTTACCGCCAGCTCGCAATAGCGAATCAAAAATTGCAGGAACTGGCAACTACTGACGGACTGACGGGCATTGCCAACCGCCGCCAGTTCGATCGCGTTTTGATGTTGGAGTGGCGCAGATTTGCAAGAGAGGAACTGCCGCTGTCTTTAATTATGTTGGACATCGACTTTTTTAAACTTTACAACGAGTTTTACGGCCACGTCGGCGGCGACGATTGTTTGCGCCAAGTTGCTAGGGCGATCGCCTCTTCTACCAAGCGGGCTGGGGATTTTGCCGCCCGCTACGGCGGCGAAGAATTTGCAGTAGTGCTGCCGAATACCACCGCCGAAGGGGCAAACCTTGTCGCCCGGAAAATTTGCGACGATATCGCCAGTTTGAAATTGCCTCACGCGCGATCGCCGATCGGCTTCTACGTTACCCTGAGTTGCGGCATTGCGACTGTGATTCCTTCTCCCCAGGAATCTCCAGACAGCCTAATTCGCAGCGCTGACAGCGCCCTTTTTCAAGCTAAAACTGAAGGCAGAAATCGCATTTGTCACGCTAGCAGCAAGTCGGAATCTTCCCCGATTTTGATGTAATTGGTAATTGGTAATTGGTAATTGGTAATTGATTGTTTACCACTAAGAATTGATTTAAAGCCTCTCCCTTTTAGGGACAAATTAAAAGAAGACTATTAATCAGGTTCACTTAAGCTCTGTTTGTCATTGCGCTTCGGGAAAGCAATCGCAGCGTCTGTTTGTCACATCGTTTTTCTCCGTGCACTGTCTTAACTGAACCGTATGGGACTATTAATTACTCGAATCCTCTTCCTTCCAGGTTAACTGTCAACTGTCAACTGTCAACTGTCAACTGTCAACTTGCCAATTCCTAATTTATTCGCCTACATTTGAACTCGTACCAGTTAAATTCGATCGCACTGGAATTTCAATCAAAAACTCCGCTCCCTCTCCCAGTGTCGAAAGACAGCTCAATCGGCCGCCGTGGCGATCGACTACAATCGAGTGAGAAATCGACAATCCCAAGCCAGTGCCCTTGCCCACAGGCTTAGTCGTGAAAAACTGGTCAAACAGCCTCGATCGCACCGACTCCGGTATCCCCCCGCCTCGGTAATATCAAAAATCGCTCCATCGAGCCACAAAACTAACCCTTCTGGATGGTACGCCCTGCCTCTTTCCGACACCTACGGCACCCGCGCACAATCCGGTATTCTAGATGATACGGCTGTTTGGAGTCTACCGCTGCTCTGATTGTGCGATCGAGCATTTCCCTGTCTGCCTTATGTATGGATCATGCTAGCAAAACTCAAGCGGTTGTTGTGAATAAAGAAGGACTAAAGTCCTCACTACGAACCCAATTATGAACTTAATTATAGTTGTTTAATCGGACAGAATTTTACTCTGTTGAGTCGATAAAGTTTTCTGCTGTTTCGGCAGAACAACTGTAAACACGCTGCCTTGACCGACATTACTGCTAATAGCAATCTCGCCGTTAAAAGGTTTTAAAAGTTCAATACAAGTGTAAAGTCCGAGACCAGTTCCAGTCGGTTCGCCTTCGATTTTTTCCTCACCTTTAGGCGGCTTTGATGTGTAAAAAGGGTCAAAAAGTTTTGACAAATCTTCAGGTGCTATGCCGCATCCGGTATCGGCAATATCCATGTATATGTTCGAGTCGTCTTGCCGAGTCACGATAGTTAGTTCCCGCATTTTCTTTGCCCACATAGCATCCATTGCATTATTTATTAAGTTATAAAAAATTTGAGATATATAGGAATAACTTAAGGGAAGGTTGGAAATTTGTTCGTCATAAAAGTATTTTTTTCTAATCTTATTTTTAAAATACAGATTGCCTTCTAATAGCTGAATTTCTCGCTGGACTAAATCGTTGATATTTACAGGATGCAAATCTTGGTTTTGTTCTTTTCTGCTTTTCATCATCAGATTATCCATAATCTGATTGATTTTTGTGACAGCTTGAAAAATATACTTGGTATAATTGAAAAGAGAGTCTTCTTGAATTTTTGTGGCTTTTGTTTCAATCAAATCGACGCTAGTCTGGATTACTTGTAGCGGGCTTTTGAGGTTGTGCACCATGCCCTGAGTCAAACGTCCGATGATGGCTGTTTTTTCCTGGTCGATTAATTGCTTGGTTTTTTGTTCGACAAGTCTTTCTAGGTTTTGGTTGAGGTGGGCTAGTTCGAGGTTTTTTTCTTCGAGTCTTTGTTGCAAGTTGCGGATTGTCAAGTGAGTTTCAATGCGGCTCAACACTTCTTCGTGCTGGAAAGGCTTAGTGATGTAGTCAACGGCTCCTGTCTGAAAGCCTTTTACTTTATCAAGCGTCTCGGAAAGGGCGCTCATGAAGATGATGGGAATGTCTCGCGTTGACGGGTCTGCTTTCAAACGCAGGCAAGTTTCAAAACCGTCAATTCCTGGCATCATGATGTCCAAAAGAATCAAATCTGGATGAATATATTCAATTTGCTCGATCGCACTTTCGCCATCTAGAGCCACTAATACTTTAAACCCGTAGTTCCTCAACAGCTCGAAAAGTACGTCAAGATTTGTTTGGTTGTCATCGACAATTAGTATGATGCTTCTTTCGGAATTTTTATTGTTCATATTCAAGGGAAATATTCAAATTATTGAGTTGTGAGTTGTCGGCTGTGACTTGAAATCCGATTCAAAGAATTTTTTGTAGCTCTAGAAACCCGTAGCTACCGTCAATTTCAGGACAAATGTTGTTTCAAAAAATCTCGAATTTGCTTGAGCTGAAATCCTTTAGCAAGTTGGCGCAGATGATGAACGAAAGGCACCAATGTCGGGTCAGAATGTTCGAGGTTAGTAGTTTCCTCCAGAATAGCTTCAATATCGCCCATTGCAACCAATCTTAACAAACTTAAGACTGACTCTGAGGCAGGAGAGATCATCGTTTGAGATTGCTGCGAGTCAGTAGCAGCCATCTCAGGTGATGTTTTGCGAGTTTGAGGTTTCCGCTTTTTGGTTTCCGATCCGTCTTCGTAAATCCATTCTAGTCTCAAATGCAGGCGCAACAGTTCTAAAAGCTCGTTAGTTTGAATCGGCTTGGTGAGAAAATTATCGCAACCTGCAAGTATGCTCTTTTGCCTCGTAGTCTCGTAAACGCTAGCGGACAAAGCAAGGATAACCGCATCTTTTAATTCCGGCAACTGTCGCAGCCGCCTGGTAGCTTCCCAACCGTCCATGATGGGCATCAGTAAGTCCATTAAAATGATATCCGGTAAAAATTCCTGTGCTTTGTGCAAGCAGTCTTCGCCGTCTGTGGCTTGGGCAATTTCAAAACCCAAACGAGAAAGCAGCCTGTGCAGCATGGCGCGATTTACTTCGTTATCGTCCACGATCAGCACTTTGCGGTGGTGGCCGCTAAAACCGACAAGCCGGCGTTTTTCTGGCGCGGAGGGGAGTTGAGAAGACTGGGCGACTGCGGGCAAGTCTAGATCCAACGAAAATATGCTGCCTTTGCCGGGGGTACTTTGGACGCGAATTTTGCTGCTCATCATGTTGACTATTTTTTGGCTAATGGAAAGTCCCAGTCCGGTACCTTCGACGAAATTGTGACGATCGCCCACTTGATGAAAAGGCAAAAATATTTCTTCTAATTTATCCTGCTCGATACCAATGCCAGTATCTTCGATTTGAAAGCAAATTTTAGGGTTTGGGGCGCGATCGCCGATATTTGCTGCTGTTTGAGCTTCCGGCGCGAATGGTGTGAAGAACGGCGCGAGAGACACTTGCTGTGCGTCGTCTAAATTCGCAGTTAAATTGATTGTTTGAGTGGCAACTCCCGCTATCAAAGTCGAATTCGCGGCTGAATCTTCTGCATAACCGACTTTGAATGTCACGCCGCCGCTGTTAGTAAACTTAACCGCATTGCTGAGCAAATTAATCAAAACTTGGCGCAACCTTATTTCGTCAGCTAAAACGCAGTCGGGTAGCGGCGACACCTGCTCGTAATTAAAGGCAATTCCTTTTTGATGCGATCGCATTTGGAACAAGTCAACAATACTTTTTACTAAACTCGGTAAATCCACCTCTGTGGCAGACAGTTCCATTTTACTAGCTTCGATTTTTGCTAGGTCTAAAACATCGTTAATCAGCGTCAGTAAGTGGTTGCAGCACTGGTGAGCGCTATGCAAGCTTTCCTGTTGTTCGGCTGTTAAATTGCGATCGGATTTCAGCAGTTGAATGTATCCCATAATACCGTTCAAAGGCGTCCGCAATTCGTGGCTCATGTTGGCGAGAAAGTCGCTTTTGGCACTGTTGGCGGATTCTGCGGATTCTTTAGCTAATTGCAGGGCGGCTTCTGCTTGTTTGCGATCGGCAATTTCGGTTTGTGCTTGTTCAAATAGGGTCGATTGCTGAATGGCGATCGCCAACTGCACCCCCAATTGTTTCAGGCACTCTGCCTCAAATTGCTGCCAGGGACGCGGGCCCGTACAGTGGTGGGCAATTAACAGCCCCCACAATTTTTCGCCTTGCAAAATCGGTACTACCAGATTGGCTCTCACATCGAACCGAGCCAACAAACTCAAGTGGCAGTCGGCGAGGCCAGCATTGTAAACATCATCTGTGGCTCTAATTCTGCCCTCTTGGTAAAGAGTAACGTAGGTTTCTCCAAAACAAGGGTCGTAAATTTCCATTCCCACAATTGGTAGGGAATTTTCGGCAACCGACTCAACAGCGATAAAGCCGCTCCAATCAGGATTGAATTGGTAAATAACAGTGCGGTCTACTTGTAAAAAATGCCGCACTTCTTCGACAGCTTTGGTGAGAATTTCTGCTAAATTCAGAGAAGAGCGAATGCGTTCCAGCATAGCTACGGCCAACTGTTCACGCTTTAATTGCTGGCGCAAGATTGCTTCAGATTCTTTGCGTTCTGTGATGTCAGTAATCACTGCAATTAAGCCGATCGAATTGCCATTTACATCTTTAATGCTATCGGCTCGCACCAGAGCGGTAACAGCTTCGCCGCTCTTAGTTCGGAGGGCAACTTCGCCGCACCAAGAGCGACCTTGGCGAAGGTTTTTATAGATTTTCTTGTAACTTTTAGGCCGGACGTAAAGGGCGGCGCGATCGCCTAGATCGTTGAGTTCTTCCACCGTATAGCCGTAACGCTGAATGAAGGCTTGATTGTGGTAAATAGACCGCTCTTTCAAGTCGGCGATCGCGATCGCATCGCTGGTACTTTCCACGGCTTGAGTGACCCGCAGCAAAGCTAATTCTGCTGCTTTGCGATCGCTGATATCAGTCATCGAACCCACCATCCGCAGGGGGTTTCCGGCTTCGTCCCAGACTGCTTGAGCGCGGGCGAACACCCACTTGTAGCTGCCGTCTTTGCACTGCAAGCGGTATTCAGCGGCGTAATGGGGGGTTTGGCGATCGAGATAATCTTGGATCGCTGCTTGCACTCGTGAGCGATCGTCTGGATGAATGCGATCGATCCATTCGCTGTTGCAACTGTCGATTTCGCCGTCTGCGTAACCGATAATTTCTTGCCAGCGAGCCGATCGAAAAGCTTGATTTGTTTGAAGATTCAGATCCCAAATTCCGTCTTGATTGGCTTTGAGAACCAACTGCCAACGTTCTTCGCTTTTACGCAATTCTTCTTCGGCTTGTTTGCGCTGAATATGAGCAGCTAACTGAGTCGCTACCGCCTTAACCAACTCTACTATCCGCGGCTCCATAATTGATCGAGCGCGCTTGCAGAATACCAAAACTGCCAGCACTTGTCCGCTAGCGTGAATTGGCACTCCGAAACAAGCTTTCAATCCCACTGCTTCCGCCATTTGCGTCCGGGCAAAAAGATGATTTTTGGCTCTAGAAATATCTTCAATCCATTCTACATTTCGGGTTGACCAAATCCGTCCCGGCACTCCCACTCCAGAAGCGAATCTAATTTTTTTAGTTTCACAGCCGAACCTATCTAAATCGCGATCGCTAGCGTACCAAGTTTCGCTGTATTCCAAAACAGTACCGTTAGCAGCCGGTATCCAAGCTTCCGCAAAATTCCAGCCGATCGCAGTGCACAGCAACCGCAGGATATCTGGGAGGGCGCTGTGAAAATCTACCGACTGACTAATTGCTTGAGTTGCTGCCAGCAACAGCTTGATTTCATCTTCTGCTTGCTTGCTTTCTGTAATATCAGTTCCCGTGCCGAGAATTTGTTTTAACTTGCCCTCTGCTGTTTTCGCAAATACAGTATCTCGGCTCACAATCCAGCGCCAAGAACCATCCTTGTGCCTGATTCGATATTCAATTTCAAAGATATCCCCTTCCGTACCCGTTTCGACTTGCTGTAAATAATCAGGTATTTTGATTGAATCTTCCGGGTGGATTAAAGTTGACATCATCCACGGCCCGATTGCCTGAATTTCCTCAACTGTATAGCCGAGAATGTGGTATATAGAAGCGTTTGCATAAATATTTTTTTGTTCTATTAAGTCGTAAACATACAACATATTAGGACTGGCCTCAGCAATGCGATCGCCGAACCGCTTGCTATTTTCCAAATCGGCTTCTGCTTTTTTTCTCGCAGTAATATCACGAACAATACAAATTATTTCGCCATTAGGCAGAACAGTCAACGACATTTCTTGAGGGAATTGAGAGCCGTCGCGGCGGCAGCCTACTGCTTCAGTGTTGCAATAACCTTGGCGGGCTAAAGCCGGCATAATTTCCCGCTCGAACCTTTGGAATTCTGCACCTTCATAAAACATTTTCCAACTTTTCCCCAACATTTCTTCGAGGGAATTGTAACCATAGATTTTGAGTTTAGCTGCGTTGGCATAAATCACCTCTCCGCTGGCATTGATAATGCCGATACCTTCCGAAGCCGCTTCCATTGCTGCGGCTTGTCGGTGGAGTTTTGACTCGAAACGTTTCCGGCTGGTGATGTCGCGGACGATCGCGATAATTTCGTCATCAGTGCAGAATACTATTCTCGCTTCAAAATCGCACAGTGCATCCTTAATTGGCAGTTGATATTCTACAACTTGAATCTCGCCGGTGTCGATCGCTTGTTGATTGCCGGACAAAATCTTGTTAGCAAAAGCAGCAGGCAATATGTCTTGTGCTTTTTTGCCAATAAATATGTTTGCCGATACGAGAGTCTGGAGGTCTTTTGCGGGTTTAAAGTCTACCAAAGTACCGTCGGCGCGACAGCGAAAAATCATGTCGGGTATCGCGTTTAAAAGAGCGCGGTTGGTGGCTTCGCTCTTGCGTAATTCAGCTTCAGCTTGTTTGTTCAATGTCACATCGCGGCCCCCTGCATAAATTAAACCTTCTTCGGCAAAGGGCGATGCCGTCCACGACAGCCATTTATAACTACCATCACGGCAAATATAGCGGTTTTCTAAGTTAAGAACAGGGTTGCCGTTTTTTAGTGTTTCTACTGCTGCTGTAGTTATTACTCGGTCTTCGGGATGCAAGAATTCTAGAAAAGGTTTGGCTATAAGTTCGGCTATGCTGTAACCTAAGAGATTTGACCAAGCGGGGTTTAAGCGTTTGAAATAGCCATCAAAACCTGCAATGCAAAGTAAATCTAGGGAAATATTAAAGAAGCGATCGCGCTCTTGCTGGGTTTGTTTTAATTCAGTGATATCCATCACCAAACCGTCCCAAATTATATCGCCGTTGGCTTGTTTTTCCGGTTTCGCCGCGCATTGCAGCCATTTCACTCGCTCTCCCACAACTTGCCGCCACTGGTGTTGCCAAGCTTGCTGGGTTGCCGCTGAAGTTGCGATCGATCGCTGCAAGTCCAAGATGTCGTCGGGGTGAACAGTTGCAAAAGCCAAGCCAGCATTTTCTTCTATTTCTTCAGGGTGTAAATTGTAAAGCTGCCAACTCCCCGAAGAAACGTAAGTAAAAGATGTTTTACCATCTACATAAAACCGATATTGATAAATCATTCCCGGCACATTATCGGTCATGATTTGAAATCGAGCTTCGCTTTCCTGCAAAGCTATTTGCTGGCGCTTGTACTCAGTCACGTCTCGCATGATTCCGACCAACATTTTAGTGCCATCAGCTTTATTGAAGACTGTTTTTTTAGTAGAGATAATGCGTTCTTGCCCTGCGCTATCTGTAAAAGTCTCTTCCGTTTGCTCAGGAATGCTTCTTTGCAATACTTGCTCGTCTTGTTGCTCAAAAAAATCGGCTTCTGCTGGGGGCAAAAAGTCATAGCCTGAATTGCCTATTAGTTCCGAGCGCCCTGTTCCCATTAACTCGCAAAAAGCGTCGTTTAATAGGACAAACCTGTGCTGCTCGTCTTTGACAAAAATTGGGTCGGGAGTAGCATTGATCGTGTGATTCAAAAACTCTTCTGATGCTTTTAGTTCTGCTTCGTAGCGATAGCGATCGCTCACGTCTAAAATTACTTTAATCATCCGGTCGATCGAGCCGTCTCGGCCGCGAATACAGCGCAGGGAAACTCTCGTATAAACTATTTTTCCGTCTTTTTTGCGCCATCTTTTGTCTAAAACATAGCCTTCGCTCTGTCCTGCCAAAATTTTATTTAACTGCTCTAAACTGGCGGTTTTGTCTTCAGGAAAACCCGACTGATCCCAATTTGGGTGCAGAATTTCTTGGCGGTTGTATCCGAGCAAATCGCACAAAGCATCATTAACTTCCAACCACTGGCATTTTTCGGGTTCGGAGGGGGAAATTGGAGGAGCAATAATCGCAATTCCGACGAGGGAATTCTCGACTACCGAGCGATATTTTTCTTCGCTTTTTTGCAAAGCTTCTTGGTTGTGCTGCCGCTCGACTGCGTAGCGGAGCGATCGCATTAACACTTCGCTGTCGATTTTTCGCTTGATTAGGTAATCCTGAGCTCCGGCTTGGATTGACTGCACGGCGAGTTTTTCATCGTTGCGGGCCGTCAGTACGACGATCGGAGTATTTAGGCTGTATTCTTGTATTTTGACAATTGTACTTAAGTCTTGGCTATCGGGCAGCGAAAGGTCTAGTAAAATCACATCAAAATGTTCGCCGAGCAAAAGTTGCTGCGCTTTGCTGAGACGGTCTGTACAGCTTACTGACAGCCTTTGGGATTTAGCTCTGCCGACATTTGTTTCTAATAATAATTCTTCGATCAGATCGGCTTCGGCTTGATTGTCTTCTACGAGAAGAATTTTAAAGCCGTTTCGCTTTGCGGCTGGGCTCAAAACTGATATCATATACCTTCTTATTTGTCATAAGGCAGTTGAGATAACCATTATAGCATACAAAGAATTTAAGCCCTAAAAAACGAAAGCAAACACAGAAAAATTATTTGGTTAAACAATTACAATGTTCTACATCGACTGGGTTTGTGTTTTCAGTAGGTAAACCCACTCACAGGTAAAACTTTTACGGTTTTTAGAATCTCGGCTTTTTCTGGGAACCCAAGCTGCTCGGTTGTGTTTTTTGGGCGATCGCCCCGGACAACCGATCGCCCTCCTCGAACCGACCCTTTGTTGGCCGTAGATTGCGCTATCAACGCAATCCGAGCAATATCCCCGCACCACTGCGCAGCGCAAAAAATCGGTAGGAACTATGTTCAACCTGCACATTTTTACTACTTGTTTTTTTATAATAGCTTACAGAAACTCCCCGCTACCATTTCTTTACTTTTTGCAATCAAATAAATTTTCTCCACAGGTCTTGCTATTTAGCAAAAAAGTGATATTCTTGAAATAGAGGCAATCAAAAACTCTGCTGGATACAGCCTCAGAAAAAAACTCGATAATTTTTGCAACAAAACTACGTTAAGACATTGACAGGCCTTTGTTTACTGTCATTTGTTTGCTGTCATTTGTTTGCTGTCCTTTGACCGAACTGAGCTGAAGTTGAGAGGAAAAAAGCAATGCTGGAAAATTTAGCAAATCAACAAAAACAAGTTTTAATTCCCAAAGACAAAGCCTTGGTATTGTGGTTTGATGAAGTCGGCATCGCCGACATCCCATTAGTAGGCGGAAAAAATGCTTCATTGGGGGAAATGATTCAACAGTTAACCCCCAAAGGAGTCAGCGTCCCCAACGGATTTGCAACTACAGCACACGCTTACCGCGACTTCATCGAATCAGCGGGTTTAGAAGCTAAATTGCGCGCAATTTTTGCCGATTTAGACGTAGAAAATCTCCAAAACCTGCGACAAAAAGGCAAGCAAGCGCGGGCATTGATTCTGGATACACAGTTTCCGCAAGACTTGCAAACGGCGATCGCCCATGCTTACGATCAACTGTGCGATCGCTACGGCGAGAATACAGACGTAGCAGTGCGTTCCTCCGCCACCGCCGAAGACTTACCAGACGCCAGTTTTGCGGGACAGCAAGAAACCTACCTCAACGTCCAAGCTTGCGCTGGCGTCCTCGAATGCTGTCACAAATGCTTCGCCTCCATATTCACCGACAGAGCGATTTCCTACCGCCAACAGCGGGGATTCGACCACTTTGAAGTCGCCTTATCTGTCGGCGTGCAAAAAATGGTGCGATCGGACTTAGCATCCTCCGGCGTCATGTTCAGCATCGACACCGAAACCGGATTCAAAAACGCCGTATTAGTCACCGCCGCCTACGGATTAGGCGAAAACGTCGTCCAAGGCGCCGTCAACCCCGACGAATACTTCGTCTTTAAGCCAACATTAAAACAAGGTTTTCGCCCGATTTTAGACAAACGCCTCGGCAGCAAAACACTCAAAATGGTGTACGATATCGGCGGTTCTAAATACACCAAAAACGTATCGGTGATCGCAGCCGAAAAAAATAAATTTGCCATACAAGATGATGAAATTCTGCAACTAGCAGAGTGGGCAGTAGTCATAGAAGAACACTACTCCAAAGTGCGCGGGACTTATACCCCGATGGACATTGAGTGGGCAAAAGACGGCAATACAGGCGAATTGTTTATCGTCCAAGCGCGACCCGAAACAGTACAATCTCAAAAGTCGGCTACAGTTTTACGCAACTACAAATTGCAAGGTATCAGTGCAGTTTTAGCAAAAGGACGCGCCGTTGGCGAAGCCATCGGACAAGGAAAAGCCCGCGTGATTTTAGATGTTCACAGAATCGCTGAATTTCAATCAGGAGAAGTTCTTGTCACCAACAAAACAGACCCGGATTGGGAACCGATTATGAAAAAAGCAAGTGCGATCGTCACCAATTCCGGCGGCCGCACTTGTCACGCCGCGATCATCGCCAGAGAAATGGGAATTCCCGCCATTGTCGGCACCGGCGACGCCACCCAAATCTTGAAAAACCATCAAGAAATCACTGTTTCTTGTTCGGAAGGAGACGAAGGCAAAGTTTATGCCGGTTTGCTTCCTTTTGAAATTCAAGAAACTGCGATCGAGAATTTGCCCCGCACCCGCACTCAAATTTTAATGAATGTGGGAAATCCAGAAGAAGCTTTTGGTTTGTCAGCAATTCCTTGCGACGGCGTAGGCTTGGCGCGGCTGGAATTCATCATTGCCAATCACATTAAAGCACACCCGCTGGCACTGATTCACTTTGACGAATTAACCGATGAATCAGTCAAGGAAGAAATTGCAGAAATGACAGCGCTTTACCAACACAAACCCGATTTCTTCACCGACAAACTAGCCCACGGAATTGCCACAATTGCCGCCGCATTTTATCCAAATCCAGTCATTGTGCGGATGAGCGATTTCAAGAGCAACGAATATGCTAATCTTTTGGGAGGGCGGCAGTTTGAACCCAAGGAAGAAAACCCGATGATCGGGTGGCGCGGCGCTTCTCGTTATTATGACCCGAATTACCGCGAAGCTTATGCTTTGGAATGCGTTGCGTTGAAGCGAGTTCGCGACGAAATGGGCTTGACAAATGTGATTCCGATGATTCCGTTTTGTCGCACGCCGGAGGAAGGGCGAAAAGTGTTGGCCGAGATGGCGAAACACGGTTTAGTTAAGGGCGAAAATGGCTTGCAGGTGTATGTGATGTGCGAATTGCCCAGCAATGTCATATTTGCTGACGAATTTGCCCAGGTTTTTGACGGATTCTCGATCGGCTCCAACGACTTAACTCAGCTAACATTAGGATTAGACCGCGATTCTGCTTTAGTCGCGCATATCTTTGACGAACGCAATGAAGCTGTCAAGCGGATGATAGAAATTGCGATTAAAGCCGCCAAGAAGTACGATCGCAAAATAGGGATTTGTGGCCAAGCCCCCAGCGATTATCCTGAGTTTGCTCGGTTCTTAGTTGAGTTGGGAATTGATTCGATTAGTTTGAATCCCGATTCGGTTTTGAAGACTTTGTTGGATGTTGCTAAGGTGGAAGGTGCGGGTTCGTTGATGGATTTAGCGGGGGAGGTTGCTAAGGTTTAACCGTTTTTGTTGTTGATAGAAACCGGGTTTTTCAAACAATAGCTGCGCCATTTTCGGGCTTGGTTGTTTTTGATCTAGACCCGGTTTCTCATATCTAAATCTCTAAAATAACCGATCTTCCGTTTGTAGTGAGGACTAAAGTTCTCCGATTTTTATGATGCCTAAACTCCTGACTACAAACTTATCCAGAACACCCCTCATCGGCGCCAACAGCGATCGACCTCCTCATGGATCGCCATAGATCGCCAGCAAACGGTTAACGCACAGGCATAGTTTGAGACTTTTCCGGGAACTTTTCTGATTTAAAACCGTCTCTTCGGGGATAATTTTCTGTTGCCGATCATCTAAATTAAAAAAAATATTCTCCACAAAAGCTCTGAAAATGTGTTTACAGTTCTCCTGATTATTTTCATAGGTTTAGCTCCGTCGCTGGTGTCTTTGTGGGTGATGCGCTCTGCCCAAAGTCAAGCCAGCGCCAGAATTGCGGCGGCACAACTTGCGGTAGCAAATAGACCGCTGCGAAATGAACTAGCAATGGGCGATCGCACTTACGTAGAAGGTCTCGGTTATCCGATCGGCGATATCACTTGCGAGTATAACGCCCGCTCTAATTACATTCGCTGCGCTGTCAATCCTGCTGGGCCCTGTCAAGATTGTCGGTACTACCAAGCCAGAACTCTTGACGTTCGCGGTGAAAAGATATAGGTTGTATTGGGGCTTGTATATACGCATATTTGCGGATGTAGTCATCAATAAGTTAATATATACTTACGTGTAAGGATTGTTGCTGGAGCTTGTTCAAAACGAGCCGCGCCCAAACTCAGCAATAAAAACCTAATCGAGCAGTATTGCTGGGTTACAGTTGCCGTAACTGGGGGATTACAGTCAGTGTTTTTCTAGTTGAGGACTTACGATCCGAAACCAGGTTTAGACGATAAACCTTGGTTGGGGGGCCAGAAATCTAGGAATAAATCAGGCTTATCGTCTCCTGAGCGTAACTCCTGCCCTTAAAAAAATTAGCGAATAAAAATCGCAAATAGCTGACAGGCAAATTTGCAAGTCGATTTCTCCAAAACATCATGAAAAATTCTGCACGAACAATTGTCCTTCTTGATTTACCTCAAACAGAAACCCGCTAGACTCTAAGTGTGACAATTTGAGAAGTTGCTGGTGGGCGACAATATTCTGTTTTTGCGATCGCAGCAAAGCAGTCTCAAACCTTGATTGTTGTCTCCAGACTACAATTCATAAATTTTTAAGACGCCTCGTCGATACAGGGTATGTATATTTCAATTAAATAACACCTCGGTCACTGCCGGCCAAATTATGTTACGGCCAGCACTCCCTAGTAATTTCCTCCCTAATAAAGGTCTGGTTGCTCTTGTGAACAGGGCTGGCGCACCAGAACCAAAGAAACGGGGTTTCGACTTCGCTCAACCAGTAGGCTTTTTACTGGTAGCGAGGGCTGGAACGAATTTTTTTCGTCCATAAAACCCTGTTTCTGCATCCAGAAATGGTGAAATTTCTCTGCAATTAAAGTGCATTAGACGATCTACAGAAAACCTCATCAAGTAAATTTTTGAGCATTTCTGTGATTATCTACGGCGGGATGTAAAACATCTGCGTGTAACAGATACACTCCTTAGCCCAAAGCCGAAGGCAAAATATCACTCGATAGATAGATTGTGGGGGTTTAAACTCTCAATCCTTAACGCTTGCATCGGCGATCTTTGCAATGTTATCAAATAGCAAGATAGCACAGCTTTGTGATGGATAAAATTTGCCTATTCCTCTTTCTGGCAGTCAAGCACCAGAGCCTCAAGCTCTGCAATTAAACGTTGTAAAGAGGCGGCTTTTATTATCTTAAACTGGGCATATTATATACAATCAGTCAGGTCATTCTACCATGCGAACCATCTGTAACCAACCAATTTTCTCAACCCACAAAGCAGGTGACACCACCGCAAGCATTGCTACCAAAAAATCTCCAATGACAGCAACTGATCCTCATGAAAAACAAATAAAACAAGTAAAAGTAGAGGAGTGTTTCCTGTCCAAAAAACCCGGTAGCAGTGCGGGAATTGGGCAGCCCCACAGAGAATTTTTGCTTTTCACCGAGTCGGTGGGAGCCGGGACTGTAAAAAATTTACTGTTCATCGATTCGAGAGTAGAGAACTGCGACAGCTTGGCAAGAGGAGCAACAGCCGATACAGAGGTATTTGTACTAGATTCGACACGGGATGGAGTCGAGCAAATTACTAGAATTCTGGCTAATTGCAGAGATTTAGAAAGCCTTCAGATAGTGTCTCACGGTCGAGAAGCCCGAGTGCAACTAGGGTCGATCGAACTCAGCGGAGACAACTTAGAAACCTACAGCCATTTGTTGCAGCAGTGGGGAAAGGCCCTCAGCGAGAGAGGAGATATCTTGTTATTCGGGTGCAGCGTCGCAGCGGGAGAAAGCGGCAAAGCCTTCGTGCGGCGGCTGAACGAAATTACTGGTGCAGATATTGCAGCGAACGACGGCTTGACGGGGAGTGCGGCACTAGGCGGCGATTGGGAATTAAAATTTGCGATCGGGGAAATAAAAGCGAGCATTGCCATTGAAAAAGAAGTGCTCGAAGCATACACTTACGTGCTCGGCACATTAGTTAACGAAACTTTCAAGAACTCGACAGTGAAGGGGCCTTGGCTCTACCGAGGCACTAACGGGGTGCTGTACGATCCGACTAGCGGGATTCCAGCTAACTTGCAATCTATACCAGGCATCACTGGAGGAACAGTATCAGGCTTACTTCCGGCTTTAGGTGGGGATATTCCTGGCAATGGCGTTCTGCAATTAACTCCAGCATCACAAGACAGGCGGGAGGCTTTCGTCCTCTACAACAACCCCATTCCTTCAAGCGACGGTCTGATTGTCAGGTTTGATTTCTATTCCTACGGTTCCAATCGGCAAATTAATGAACCCGTGGGTTATTTTACTGGCAATCAGCCTGGGGACGGCATTGGTTTCTTCTTCATTAACGGTACTGCATCGCCAGACAAGCCAGGGGGTTATGGCGGTTCTCTGGGCTACGCTCAACGACTAGATGGAACCGTGGCCACACCCGGTATTGAGGGAGGTTATTTAGGCGTTGGCTTTGACGAGTTTGGCAATTATTCAGCACCGACGGAAGGGCGAGCTGGCCCGTCTCCCGATCCGGTTCCCGGCTCCTCCAATCCGCGTTTGGTGAGACCGGATTCAGTAACAATTAGAGGCAGGCAAGAGAATAATTACCCGTTTTTAACCCAAGCATTTGCTCCCTTGGGCATCGATAACATTCCTACCAGTATTGACTTCACCGAACCCAATTTTAACTTTAGCAATACGATCACGACCGATCGCACGGCAGCGAAAAGATCCGTTCAAGTTACACTGAATCCCTCTAACGATCGGGACAATCCCAATCGCCTCACCGTTGCCTTTGATACGGATCTTAACGGCAGCTACGAAACTACTCTGATCGACATTCGCAACTTGGCAATCACCAACGGAATCCCAATACCGCCTACTTTCAAATTTGGTTTTGGCAGTTCCACAGGAAGCGCCAACAACCTTCACGAACTTCAAAACCTGGTAGTTGAAACTGTCAATCCTCCTAGTATCTCGGCTGACGTTGTTACGATCAAGAATGGGCCGCAATCCGTCAAGCCTGGGGGTAGCATTACCTACACCATCACAACCACCAACAGGGGGACAGCGCCCGCTGAACAAGTCTTGGTTCTAGACCAAATACCAGAGGAATTAATTCCGTCATCATCAACAGTTCCTACTGTCATTGCCTCGAACAGCGGCACTTACTCAAACGTCACGCGGAATGTCACCTGGCCGAAAATTCCCGTTCTCAATGTCGGTCAAACCGTCACTTATACGCTGACAGTTGGTTTGCCACCTAATTTAGTTAGCGGCGGCACATTAACCAACGTTGCATCCAGCACTGCTGCGACTTTCGACCCCGATCTCAGCAACAACGACGGTTCAACGCCCATCAGTAGAGTTCTGACTACTGTCGCCGATAGAGTTGCCGACCTCGTTACTATCAAAAGTGGCCCTCTCACCAGTGCGATGGGGTCAACCGTCACCTACTCCCTGACCACCACCAACAACGGGCCTGACCCAGCCACTAACGTCACCATCAGTGACAGCATCATTCCGGGGTTAACAGGAGTGAGTATATCGGAGGGCGGTACTTACGACCCTGTTTCGGGCATTGTCACCTTCCCAGCAGTGACGACGCTGGAAAATGCAGGTACTCTCAGGCGAACCGTCAGCTTTGTCCCGCCAGTCACCCTTACCACCATCAGCAACACGGCTAAGAGTAGCTCAGCGACTCCCGACCCGATACTCACCAACAACAACGGCTCCGCAACGAACAAAGACGATACTCCAACCGGCTCGTCTGTTACCACCACACTCACTCCCAGCGCTGACATTGTTACCACCAAAAGTGGGCCCACAGCTACTAATGCTGGTGCCACAGTCAGCTACACGATCGCCACAGTCAACAATGGCCCTAGTCTCGCAGCAGGCGTCACCATCACTGACAGCATCATTCCGGGGTTAACGGGAGTCACGGCATCCGACGGGGGCATCTACGACCCAACGACAGGGATTATTAGCTTCGGCCCCGTGGCGATCGCCAACGCCCAGACAGTCACTCGGACGATCGGCTTTATCGCCCCACCCACCCTCACTGCCGTCCGCAACACGGCAAGAAGCACCTCAGTCACTCCCGACCCCACGCCGGGCAACAACGACGGTACAAACCCTAATTCCAGTGTTAACACTACGATCGGTGCTCTTGCTGACATTGTTACCACCAAAAGTGGGCCCACAGCTACTACTGCTGGTGCCACAGTCAGCTACACGATCGCCACAGTCAACAATGGCCCTAGTTCCGCAGAAGCCGTCACCATCACTGACAGCATCATTCCGGGGTTAACAGGAGTCACAGCATCCGAGGGTGGAACCTATGACTCAGTTACCGGGATTGTGACTTTCCCGGCTGTGGCGATCGCCAATGGCACTACAGTCAATCGGACGATCGGCTTTATCGCCCCAGCCAGCATCAGTGCCGTCGGCAACACGGCAAGAAGCAGCTCAGCTACTCCCGACCCCACCCCAAGCAACAACGACGGTACAAACCCTAATTCCAGTGTTAACACTACGATCGGCACAGTCCCCAGTCTTGCTAGTGCCGACATCGTTACCACTAAAAGCGGACTCACATCGGCAGAGCCTGGGCAATCTGTCACTTATACAATTACTACGGCAAACATCGGGCCTAGCGACGCGGCCAACGTCACCATCACCGACAGCATTGTTCCAGGTTTAACGGGAGTTTTGGCTTCCGAGGGGGGCACTTACGACCCAATCTCAGGAGTAGTTAATTTTCCGGCGATCGCCAGCGTGACCGTTGGTCAAAGCGTTACCCGTACCGTTACTTTAGCAGTCCCCAACAGTGGCAGCATCACCAATGTTTCCAGCAGCAAATCAACTACTCCCGACCTCAACCTCAGCAATAACGACGGCTCCTCTGCCGCCGCCAAAGTCACTACCGCCGTTGCTCTGGTTACTGTCGCTGGTAGTGCAGACTTGGTGACTACCAAGACTGGCCTCACATCTACGACCGCTGGTAGTTCAGTTACTTATACTATAACTACCACCAACAATGGACCGAATGCTGCTGAAAACGTAGTGATTACTGAAAGCATCATTCCGGGTTTAACGGGAGTCAAGGTGTCCGATAACGGCACCTACGATCCAGTTTCAGGGGTTGTCACCTTCCCAACTATTCCCAGTTTGGCTAGCGGCAGCAACACAAACCGCCAGGTAACTTTAATTGTTCCAGCGATCGGCATCACAAGTATATCCCAGAGCCGATCGACCACTTCCGACCCCAACCCCAACAACAACAACGGTTCCCAACCCGATGCCACTGTCATCACCACCGTCAGCTCGACCACTGAACCCGCCAACCTACCTCCGGTAGCGGACAACAGCAACACGACATTACCGCCCAACAGCACCATACCCATCAAGGGAATCAAAGGAACAGACCCAGACGGCACTGTGGTTTCCTTCACCATCAACACCCTGCCACCAACAAATCAAGGCGTCCTGTTCTTGGGCGACCCGGCTCAAGGAGGAGTGCCGGTCACGTCCGGTCAAGCCTTGACGCCAGATCAAATCAGCCAGTTGTTCTTCCAGTCGGCGGGCACTTTCACAGGGGCAAACTTTACCTACAGCGCCACGGACAACAGCGGTGGCATCAGTCCCGCCCCTGCGACAGTAAACCTGTTTCCGCCTAAAGTTGACCAACCGCCAGTAGCCAACAACTCCAGCGTTACTTTGTTGCCGGAAAGCAACGCCAAAATAACCGGATTGGGAGGAACAGACCCCGACGGCACGGTTGTTTCCTTCACCATCAACACCCTGTTGCCACCCAATGAAGGTACATTGTTCTTGGGCGACCCAACCCAGGGCGGAGTCCCGGTTACACCCGGTCAAGTTTTGACGCCGGATCAAATTACCCAGTTGTTTTTTCAGTCTAGTAGCAGTTTCACAGGAGCCAAGTTCACCTATAGCGCTACGGACAACCTCGGCATTACAAGTCTGGGGGTTGCCACTGTGTCCGGTATTCTGCCGACACCCGAGCAAACAGAAACGCCGACTACGACGCCGACTACGACGCCGACTACGACGCCGACTACGACGCCGACTACGACGCCGACTACGACGCCTATTTTCGGCAGAGTTCCCGAACCGGATACTGCCTGCGGTTGCCAACCACTGCCCTTGCTGGCCCCGATCGCATTTATCCAACCCCAGACAGGGCAAATACTCAACTTCGACTCCAACGCCGTAGAACTCACCTACATCCAAAACACGATCCTCGGCACTCCCGGAAATGACTATTTAAGCGGGAACGACGCTAACGAACTGTTTCTTGCCGAAGCTGGGGATGACATCGTTTTAGGTGAAGGCGGCGCCGATATCGTCTTCGGAGACCAAGGGGCTGATTTCATCGCTGCCGATCAGGACAACGATATCGTTTACGCGGGCAAAGAAAATGATGTGGTGTTCGGCGGGAAACAAAACGATCGCATTTTTGGCGATCGCGGTGCGGACTTATTGTCGGGCGATCGCGGTGAGGATACGATCGTCGGCGACAACGGCAACGACATCAACCTCACGGGCAATGACGGCGACGTAATTTTCGGTGGCGAAGCAGGGGATGCGATCGCTGGTAATCAAGGCAACGACATTGTTTTCGCCGGCAAAGGCCCAGACATCGCCTACGGGGGCAAAGAGGGAGACGTAATTTTCGGCGATAAGGGCCGTGACAGCCTCTACGGCGACAACGGGGACGATTCGCTGTTCGGCGGCGTCCTCAACTCCCTAGATAGCGACCCAGACGGGCAAGATTTGCTGTTTGGAGGCAATGGCAATGACTTACTATTCGGCCAAGAAGGCGACGATACTTTGCTCGGTGGTAACGGCCGGGATTTGGCCTATGGAGGCAAAGGGGGCGATCGCATTTTTGGCGAAACTGGTTCCGACACTCTCTACGGCAATCAAGGTTTTGATACCATCATCGGCGACTACGGTACTGCTGTTGCGACCACAATTGCCACATCTGAAGGCGACTTAATTTTCGGCAATGATAGTGGCGACATCATCGGCGGTGGTAGCGGTAACGACAGCATTTTTGCCGGCAAAGGCGATGATTTAGCTTACGGTGGCAAAGACAATGACTTGATTTGGGGCGAACTCGGTTCCGACACCCTTGTCGGCGACGAGGGAGACGATTCGCTTTACGGCGGCTTGCAAAACGAGTTAGTCAGCGATGCCAACGGCCACGACTTGCTGTTGGGGGGCGACGGTAACGACTATCTCAACGGCGGTGAGAGTTCCGACTCTCTCGGCGGCGGTTTTGGTAACGATACTGTTCACGGCGGCAAGGATGACGATTTGGTGCACGGAGATGCCGGCGATGATTTGATGTACGGCGATGGTGGCAGCGATATTTTGTGCGGCGATGATGGCAATGATACCATTTTTGGCGATCGCGGGGAAAACGAGCGAGGCCCCGTGGGCGCAAACGGCCAGCAAGACTGCATCAACGGTGGCAGCGGCGACGACCTTTTATACGGCAATGAAGGCCAAGATACTCTCAACGGTGATGACGGTAACGACACTCTCTACGGAGGGAAAGATAGCGACATTCTCAACGGGGGTGCAGGGGATGACTGGCTATTTGGCGACGGCGGAGAGGATACTTTAATTGGAGCTAGTGGGAGCGATCGTTTTGTGTTAGATAGCAACAGCGGTATCGATACTGTCCTCAATTTTGAAGTAGGAATCGACAAGTTTGCTTTAGCTGGTGGCTTGAGTTTTGCTCAGTTGCAAATTAACTCCACGGCGAACGGCACCGTCCTGCAATTAGCCTCTACTGGTGAGGTTTTAGCTAATGTTTTTGGGGCTAACAATGCGATTACTGCTCTGGATTTTGTGACTGTTTCTCGGTAATACAAATCTCAGAAAGGTTAGTATTAAGGACTTTAGCCCTCTACTGAATGCGGGCTAAAGTTCTGACTACGCAACTAACTGCGCGATTCCAGTAATTTCCATTTAGTTGATTTTTTCATGTTAATTACTCCTGCTTCGGGCAACTACTACCAGTTTTAATTCGGGTGTTTGTGGCGCAATTATGCTAGTTTAAGGGGAAGGAAAAAAAATAATTATGAATGCGTATCTGTTGGCATTAGGTGATTTTTTTTTAACTGACAATTCCGAAATTACCAGAAAGAATTGGTTTAAAGCCTCTCCCTTTGAGGGAGAAATTAAAATAAGACTATTCATTGCTTCAATCCTCTTCCTACCAGGTAAAGTGCTGTCAACTGTCAACTGTCAACTGAACAATTAATGTTAAATCTCAACTTTCACCCAGCACCCATGCAATACCAAAAATTACCGCCGAAATTTTGGGCAGACTTACAAAAATTGACTGCTAAGTGTATTTTACGCTCATGGTTCGGCTCTGTGTCGATCGCCCTGAGCATAGCAGCAGCCACCACAGTTGCGACTGTGCAAATCACACAGCAACCAGCCAATGCTTCTACAATCACCAGTTGGCAGTTCGATCCCGCCACAAATCAGCTAGAAATTACTCTCCCAGAGGGAACAACTCCCACCTATTCTCTACTCAACCCGTCTCAAATTGCTGTGGATTTGCCCAATACTACGATCGGCGTTGATGTCACTCAACTATACCCGCAAGGCAATGTGCATTCCGTGGGGGTGACTCAACTGCCATCAGGAAGCGCCAGAATTTTGGTAAATTTGGCTCCAGGAGTGGCTTTCAACGGTGAGCAAATTAAATTCCAAAGAGTCGGAGAAAATCGCTGGGTGTTGCGTCCATCGATCGAGCCTGCTTCCTATCAGGCAACTCTCGAAACGCCAGCACAGCCTGCAATACAAGTACCGCCTAATCAACCTCTGACAGATTCTAACTCAACTGCTGCGATCGCGCCTGTCCAACCTGCCTCGGCTGAGGTGATAACTTACGAGCAAAACTCTTTGCGGCAGTCAACTCCAAACGACCAAATCCGACCGATAAATGTGCCTTTAGTCAGGGTTCCGGTTAACCGACCCAAGGGGGTAGGTTCTGCCCCTGTACGCCGTCCTGCTGCGCCCCAAGAGCGGATTATCGATTTTGGTGAACCGCTTCGCTAATAGTCGCTTTCAGTCGCGATGACCTATGGCTGGCGATAATCCGATCCTCGCCATTAGAAATTTTGACCTTCTGTCGCTGGAGCTGTCGAACCCGGTTGGTTGAGGAACAAGTTTTTAGCGCCGTCGTTTTGGTAAATACAGTTAATTTCCGGTTGACCTTCCAGAGGGCCGGTGAAGCCAAAGGTGTTCATGCGATTTTTGCACTCGCGCACTTGGTTTTGGTTGATCAGTTTTCTTTGTTCGAGAATTGCCCAGTTATTGGTTCGCAGGACGCATCCGGGACGCATACTCGGCTGGGAGATGTAGACGTTGAAAGGGTTGAGGGTAACGAAGAGGCGCATATCAGTCACCATCGCGCTGGCTCCAAACTGCACGCACAGTTCCGGGTTCGGGGCGCTGCGATCGATAAATTCCCTGGATGCTACGTTTTCTGGGCTAATTGTCGCTGTGGAACTGAAGGCAATCCCAATCCCAATTCCCAGAATAAACACGGCTGTTAAAATCCCTAGGGTGGCGGAATTTAGGAAAGAGGGTTTGTTAGACTGAGGTTGTCGTCGCGATTGTCCGCCAAATGAGCCGGAGTCTTCGTCTCCTCGGAATGGGTCGCCACCGAATTTGTCTCTGTCGTTGTAGGAGTTAGGTTTACGTTTCATATAATGTTCAGTCCGTTCTGGGGAGTTAACAGGTAGTAGTTTTTTATTTTTAACCGATCTTGCCTTTCTATTATTATGGCGCTAGATAGGTCGCGGCTACGAGCCCAGGACGGCCGATCTGCGTTTGGTGTGGTTCACGGCGAGCGATCGACCAGGCTACAACCTTGCTTGAATTTGAAGATTTCAATAAAATAACTGAAAGTGAGATACTCTTGCACAGCGGAGCAATCCCGGCTCAAGATTATTGACCGAAATTAATGAGATACAAGCCCTATCATAGAAAAATTCGGTAAGTGGGAAACTCAGTGGCTTTAGCCCTGAGAGGAAAACGGCTCGGCGGTTTGAACCGCCTTGAATCTTTCCATTACCGCCTTGGGATTGCTTGGCTAGGTGTACTTTTGTAATGTACTCTCAACGAGACAATTACCATTTCAAGCTTCGCAATCCTGTACGCATAATGTTTGGCATTTCTGCCTCTCCTTTGTGGGGTGATGTTAGCTTCGCCAATGTTATTAGGGCTTGTTAGGCTTATGACACTGTTCCAGGGACTTTAGAACTGTTTAATCGCAAGCGACAGAGCGGGGAACTAGCTTCGCATTCCGGGGTGTCGTGACCTAAATAACGTAGTCAGTTAAGACTTAGGCTGGTCAGAATAGCTTGCTTCAACTTTCGTCTTACAAGCTCAGTGGCTTTAGCCCTGAGTTCCTGACAGTTCGACTTCTAGTGTTTTAGGTGCGAGCCTATCTGAGAAAGTTCTCTCTATGAACGAAGAATCCCCTCCCACGAACGGTAGGGGAGTGTCAAAAATTTTAACATCCTACAAGTCAGGAGGTATAGATTAGTGTCTGTCGAAATTATTCAAAAGCCTTCTACAGTCCGCAAGCTTGCACCACGCTACCGCGTGCTGCTGCACAATGATGATTTCAATCCGATGGAGTACGTGGTGCAGACTTTGATGGCGACGGTACCGAGTCTGACTCAGCCACAGGCTGTGAATGTGATGATGGAAGCCCACACTAATGGACTGGGATTGGTGATTGTTTGTGCTCTGGAACACGCTGAGTTTTATGCTGAAACGCTCAACAATCACGGATTGATCAGCAGCATCGAACCTGACGATTAAAACAGTAGAGGCACTCCCAGGGCTTCGCCCAGATTGTTTCTGACTCAAACCTCATCTTCATACCAAAAAGCCAGGGGACTAACCCCTGGCTTTTTGGTATATTTAATGCGGTCGATCGCGAGACTTAAAGAGTAAAGGTTGGGAGCAACCGGGCCGGAAATCTTTCGGACGGTGGTTCAAAGCTAGGTGGCCTCGATCCCCAATTTCAGCTCTCCAATCTCAAATCTCGATCCTCGGGAATTAATTAGGAAATTAATAACGTCCGCCGCCGCCGCCGCCGCCGCCACCGCCGCTGCGACCAAATTTGCCTGGGCCGCCGCCGCCCCGGTTGCCGCCGCCCCGGCCGCCTTCATCTTCGCGGGGCTTGGCTTTGTTAACTTTGAGATCGCGACCCATCCACTCTGCTCCGTCGAGAGCAGCAATTGCTGCATCTTCTTCGGCATCTGTTGACATTTCTACAAAACCAAAGCCGCGGGGGCGACTGGTTTCTCTGTCGGTAGGTAGATGTACTCGCTTAACGGTTCCGTATTCGGCGAAGACGGCGGTGATGTCTTCTTGGGTAACTTGATAGGATAAGTTACCGACGTATATCGACATGAGGAATAACTCCAAAAATTAGACAGTGCAAAGATTTCAGTTTCGGAGAGTCCCCTGCCGATACAGAAGGGCAAGTTTTTAAACAATTCTGTAGCAATGAACAAAGCCTGCAACCGAATCTGATACACTTGGGATTTTAACACAGAATAGCGTCTTTTGAGTAGCTTTTAGCAGTTAATTAAGTCGTTTTAATTCAATTTCCATTTTTTAGGGTATTCAGAAACCCGATTTTGACCTGTGATGTTTGGGGCAAGGTGGCATCTGAGAGAGTTGTGGCGCCGGCCGACTACCGCAGGAAAGATACGTCTAGATTGCCGAAATTGGTACTCAAAGCTAGATTCAGGTTTTCCAGGGCTTTGACTAACCACACCACGCCTTCTCTGGTAGAAAATTCGTAGTGACCGAACAAAATTGCCAACCGCTTTTCTAGGTAGGCCTTGACTTTGCTGCAAATTAGCACGATTTTCAGCAGCAAACCTGTGGTCTGGGTGGGCCCGATGTTTGAGATTAGGTCGATGAAGACGAAGTGGTTGGGGCGCGCAGGACTCTCTACTACTAAAAAGTTCAATAACTGGCTGCAAGTTCTGATCATTAAAAATTCGTTGAAGTTCTGAGCATCGTTGTGGGGAAAGGTATTTTGTAGTTTTTTATACAGTTTTTCGTTAAATTGACGTTTGCCGTAGCGATCGTCAGTGACGGAAGAAATTAGGTATTCGTACAAGTCGTCTTTAAAGGAGCTGTAGGACACAGTTGTGCTGGTGTTCGCCATGAAGCGGCCCGCTAGCTGTCTGTAGGTATCGGCTCCTTCTACTTTTCCGACAAATTGCTTGAGGGCAAAGAACAGTTCCGGGTCGCTCAACAGTGTGGGGTTTTTTATAGTTTGTATATTCCTAACGAAGGACATTGAGGTTTCTCGGCGGGCTGTTTGGGCTTTTCTCACTTGGTGAGCGACGTATTGTGAGAGGTCTATTTCAAATTGCTGTTGCTTTTGAGTTTGGATTTTTTTAATGATTTTTTGCTGTTCGTAGGTGCTGTCGTCGCTGAGGAGGCAGTGTTTGTAGAGGTAAGGGTATCGGGGAATTAAGGTTCCGAGGGCTAGGGTGGCGGGGGTTTTGCTGTTGCTGCTGTCTTCATTGCTGTGAGTGATGACTTTGGCTAAGCGTTGGAGGGTGAGGTACTGTTCGCTTTCGGTAAATTGATTTACTAATTTGGGGATGGAGTGAGCCACCCGCGATCGACTGTATCCCAATATTTTGGGGGCTTCTTCAAACAGAGCGATCAATTCTGGGATGGCTGCTTGCTTGCTTGGGTATGTTTGCCAGCGGTTGATCAGGATGTGGCAGCAACGGTTGAGGATGTACTTGAATTCTTGTTGGGCGTATGGTGAGGCTGCTATTTTTTCTAGTGCTTCAGCGATGGTGCGATCGCCATATCCGTTACCGTGGATAAACAAAGTGCGAAAACGGTCAATGAGTTCGATCGGCTGTTCTACTTGTACCAACTCCAGCCAGTGGTTGTAAAGTAGCTGTTCTTCTTCTTGGCTCTGTCTGTTGTAGTCGTTCACTTTAGATTAACCCTCCAAGGATTGGGCAGGAGCTTTAAGCGCCATTGGCAGATGGGAATTGGCAGATGAAGCGCCTGAATTGACTCAACCGAGCTTCTCGCCTCCCCAGGCTTACGGGTGGAAGCGGTCAGCATCTTAAGCCGATCGATCTTTTTTACTTAGTTAAACTATTTGTCAACACCAGCATGACATGAATTGTTTGCAATTAGCAAGGCCTAAAATCACCACAAACTTTGTAAATTCTTGATAAAGATTGTGGGTGTGTTCTAAATAATTTCTGGGGGGTCAGAGGATTTATTATTACCAGTATCAAGGTCAATCCTAGTCAGTAGCGCGCACTTATACCATTGGGGATGGGAATGACTGATGACTCCCAGAGTTTAGATCGCGGGGAAAGCAGTTGCATTCTTTTTGGAACTGGTGTCAGTTAAATTGGAGGTCGGGCGAGGTAGGATTAGCTGTGAAAATAATGATTTGAAATGTGAGTGCTGGTAATATGGTCTGTCGCGTAAGTGTCGCTCAACTTGCTGAAATTTTAACTGTACTTTTGCCTGCTTTGTCTGAGGACGTTCTGACAGCTTTAGGGACAGGTATTGCCACAGATACGCGCACCATTGAGGGGGGCGAAGTATTTTTAGCGCTGCGGGGAGACAATTTTGACGGGCATCAATTTGTGGCAAAAGCCCGGGATTTGGGGGCGATTGCGGCGGTAGTCGATCGCGATTGGCCGCTTGAATTACCCGATTTTCCGCTGTTGCGCGTTGACGATACTTTAAAAGCATACCAGGCGATTGCCCGTTGGTGGCGCGACCAATTCAGTATACCGATAATTGCTGTTACTGGTTCCGTCGGTAAAACTACTGCCAAAGAATTAATTGCGGCGGTTTTGTCAACGAGGGGAAATGTTCTTAAAACTCAATTTAACTACAACAATGAAATTGGAGTCCCCAAAACTCTGTTAGAGCTTTCGCCGACACACAATTATGCTGTAATTGAAATGGGAATGCGCGGACTAGGCGAAATTGCGCTGCTTTCGCAAATTGCGCGTCCTACTGTGGCCGTAATTACTAACGTAGGAACGGCGCATATCGGGCGATTGGGTTCGGAAGATGCGATCGCCCAAGCTAAGTGTGAATTGTTATCTGAAATGCCTGCTAATAGCATTGCTATTATCAATCACGATTCTGACAGATTAATCACAACTGCGGCGAAAGTTTGGCAGGGGAAAACTTTAAGTTACGGATTAGAAGGCGGGGATTTGTGCGGAGAATTAATTAATAATGATACCATGTCTGTAGAAGGTATAGAATTGCCGCTGCCATTGGCTGGACGACATAATGCTGTAAATTATTTGGCGGCTTTGGCAGTAGCTAAAGTTTTGGGTATTGATTGGGAAGTTTTACAGCAAGGTTTGTCTGTGCAGTTACCGGATGGACGGGCGCGCCGCTACGATTTACCGCAGGATGTTGTGGTTCTGGATGAGACTTATAATGCTGGTTTGGAGTCGATGTTGGCGGCGCTGAGATTGTTAGCGGATACTCCGGGAAAGCGCCGGATTGCGGTGTTGGGCACGATGAAGGAATTGGGCGAAAGGGCGATCGAATTTCATCGACAAGTGGGAAATGCGGCGCGAGATTTAAACCTTGATGCTTTGTTTATTTTTGCGGATTTTGAGGAAGCGGCGGCGATGGCTGCGGGTGCGGCGGGTTTGCCTTTTGTGCAGGTGGAAGATATTACGGGGGAGGATTCTCACGCAGATTTAGGTAGGCATTTGATGGATTTTGTCGCTGCGGGCGATCGTATTTTATTTAAAGCTTCTCATTCGGTGGAATTGAATCGAGTTGTGGAGAAGTTTCGCGCTGATTTTGGCGGTGAGTAATATTAAGGAAAATCGGCGCTTGAAATCACATTCAACCGCCCTTTTATCTAAAATATACCTCTTGCATAAATGTTTGATTGATAAATTAACCGCAGATTCAAGATAGATAAACACAGATAAACGCAGAGAATTTCAAGAGGATTGGTGACTTGTGCAAGAGGTTTAACAAGAAAAATAGGTAAAATAAATGCTTCAAGAAAACACTGCAAATAATACAGCAATTTGGCATCGACTTGTTGAGAGCGAGATTGTTTACATCGAAAGCCGTCAAAACTTTATCATAGATTGTCCAAATAAGGTAGCAATTTTTCATAAAGCTCTACATACCCCATACCCCTGCCGACAGAGGTACAGCATTGCGACTTATAGAGTATCTCAAAATAGAAGAACGCCAGCTTTTGTTCGACGATTTAATTGACTTAGCTAGCGTTTCGCACTCAGATATTGAACTTTGCCGCCAAGTTATTCTTGCTTTACCTAAATCATGGCTTATAGAAAATATTGAAACAAGTACCGCTAAAATTATGGAAAATGGAACGGATGAAGAGTACAGACGACTGTTAGAGCTATATATTAAAATTGACTTAGAACTGGCGGGAAGACTTGCTAAACAAGCATTGGATCATGCAGATCCTGACGTTTGCGAGGTTGGAGAAGATTTCGATAACTATATCAAAAGGGCAGGTAGCGAACGTATTGCTCTCAAAGTCAATTAGAGATCGTAGGCGCAAGCTGGGGCGTAGCCATCGCACTTTGATTGATGATATACTTTAAAAGTGCGATCGCTCTCTTCACCCAAGTAGTGCCATGACTGCTAAAACTCTCAGTGCCCCCGAACAAATAGTCGAGCTATCGAATATCAGTTGGCAAACTTACGAAACTTTGCTTGCCGAACTCAGTCATAGGCGACTCCGGCTAATATATAATCGTGGAAATTTGGAAATTATGACACCTTCTCCTGAACATGAACATTTAAAAGAAGTATTGGGTCGATTTGTTGAAACCTTAGCAGAAGAATTAGATGTGAGAATTGAGCCTCTTGGTTCTACTACATTCAAACGTCCTGAACTTCTTGGTGTAGAACCAGACAAATGTTTTTACATCCAGAATGTTAGTGCAATTAAAGGCAAAAAAAGACTCGATATGAGTCAAGATCCGCCGCCGGATTTAGTGGTGGAAATTGATATTACCAGCAGATCCGACAGTACGTTGCAAATTTATGCCGAGCTGGGAGTGCCGGAAGTGTGGATTTACAATGGTTCGCGGCTCAGAATTAACAGATTGGAGAGTCAAGGGTATGTGGAGTGCGATCGCAGTTTAGCATTTCCGAGTGTGGCTATTTTAGAGATTGTCAGTTTTCTGGAACAAGCGGAAACAATGGATTATTTGGAATTAGTTAAAGCATTTCGGAATTGGGTAAAGGGACAAATTAGTTAAAACCTCAAATAATCTTAACTTTGAATAAAGTTATTCCCCAGAGCGCTATAATCGCTGAATGGGAATATCTGGAGAAATCTCAATTATTGAAAGTTTGCCCATTTCAACTACTGTATTTCCGAGAAGTGTATTTTGCATCGCCTCAAACTTAGATTCTTCCTTGGCAATTCGTTCGTAGTGCAAAATAACGTGATAACGCTTTTCAATTGGCTCTCCAGAATCCGAAAGTTCCACCGCATCCCAATCTAGATGATTTTGAGACTCTTCGGCCCTCTGGCGGTAACGAGTGGCTAAATGTTCTAGGGCGATCGCGATCGCGTGTTCTTTCGTTTGTCCGTAAAAATTCATGGTATCATTAGGGCGATCGCTCAGAGATGACGAAATCTGACAAAGATACTGCCCGTTTGATTGAGCGCAAACGTCGATCGCAATTGTACCAGCAGTGCGATCGGGATTTATTTGAGTCATAAGCTGTTCGGCATTTAAAAGACGATAGTAGGGTGCGTCAGTCCATAAGCGTTTCCCTTGTCCCGTAACTATTCTAACTGACGCACCCTACAAGGCTGAAACTCACCACAGCACAAGTTTTAGGAGCCGGGGAAGCATGACCTATTTCAGGATATGTCGAAAAAAAGCTAAAATATCGATTAGTTTTCGTTGGACTTGTCATGTCGGAGAACAAATATGAGTTCAGTTGAGGAAACCGAATTGTCACAAATCGTTGACTTGCCACTCATAGGGTCTGCTGAACAATATCTCTTCTCAGTCGAAGACAATCGAGAGCGTGCTGATAAGCTAAAAGAATTACTTATCCCTAAGCTTAAAATAATCATTAAACAAGCTTGTGACCAAATTCACCAAGTTTATGGCACAGATGTACTCTCAGATTGTCGAATAACGACTACACCAGCTCATCGCTCTGGAGCCAAGAAAACCAAGCCATTCAAAATAGCAACCGCTGGCTTGATTATTAAAGGAATAAAAAATAGGTGTCTCCAACTGAGGTTCGAGTGTACTTATGATAGGTTGTATGTGCAAATTTATGGATTAAGAGGGTTAGAAAGCAATCCGATTGTCCAAGTCCTAAAAAATCATGTGGAAGATGTTACTACAATTTTGAAGCAGGGTGAATATTATATTTACTCTGATACTATTACACAGGAAGAAGCTGAGGGGTTAGAGTATGATGAATTCATTAACAAGCTGCAATTGGTTTCTGAACGAGATTGGAAAAGTACCTATATTTGGAGTCCATCCCTAATTCTTCCTATTAAAGACCTAGATGCAGCTCAGCGAGTGATTAATAACTTTGTCGAACTCTTTGCTATCTTTCGTGCTGCATCAAATGTGTTTCTTGGTGAGGAAGACCGTTTTGAGGAATACCTAAAATGTTTGTTGGATTGGCAAAATCCGCTTCAGGTTCAGGAATCTGTAACTACTAGATTGTTTCCTGATGAAGTAGATGCAGTACAAACATTTCGTGAGGGGGCAGTACGGCAAGTTTCAGTCAATGCCTATGAAAGAGAGCCTAAAGCTCGGCAAAAATGTATTGATTATTACGGTTCAAGTTGCTATATTTGTGATTTCGATTTTGGCAAAACTTTTGGACAACCAGGAAAAGGTTTCATTCATGTTCATCATCTAAAACCCCTTTCAGAAATTGCAGAAGAGTATGAAATTGATCCTATAAAAGATTTGCGTCCTGTTTGTCCAAATTGTCACGCGATGATTCATCGTCGTTCACCACCATTTAGTCTTGAAGAAATCAAGATGTTGTTGAAGTCTGCTCGTGGTTCTACTATCTAATATGTTTTGTTGACTTATTATAACCGATAGTTTACAAAAATTAGATCCCCGATTTCTTCAAAAAGCGGGGATCTAATTTTTCTGTTTGACTCCAGATAGCACCTACCAGGAGTCAAATACACTACTTCGCAGCTTGACGCTCTTTCGCTTCCTTGATCACTTCCTCAGCGATATTGCTCGGACAAGGAGAATAGTGCGAGAAAGACATCGAAAACTGGCCGCGCCCAGAAGTCATGGTACGCAAGTCGCCAATGTAGCCAAACATTTCGCTCAACGGCACATCAGCCTTGATCCGCGCGCCTGTTTGTCCGGTTTCCTGAGATTTCATCATCCCCCGGCGGCGGTTGAGGTCGCCGATGACATCGCCCATGTGATCGTCTGGGGTGAAGACATCGACATTCATGATCGGTTCCAGCAACTGAGGCCCAGCCTTGGGTACAGATTGGCGGTAGGCGGCTTTGGCTGCAATTTCAAACGCCATTGCTGAAGAGTCAACGGGGTGGAAACCTCCATCAACTAGGGTGAATTTCAAGTCTAAGCAGGGGAAACCAGCCAAGACGCCCACATCGATGCAGCTTTGGAAGCCTTTTTGCACCGCTGGCCAATATTCTCTCGGTACGCTACCACCAGTTACTTTTGACTCGAACACGAAGCCGCTACCGACTTCACCGGGTTCGACGATATAGCCGATTTTCGCAAATTGACCTGAACCACCAGATTGTTTCTTGTGGACGTAGTTGTCTTCGAGGCGTTTGGTGATCGACTCGCGGTAGGCTACTTGTGGTTCGCCAACTTCTACCTCGACACCGTGGGTGCGTCTGAGAATGTCCACTTTGATGTCGAGGTGCAGTTCGCCCATGCCCTTGAGAATGGTTTCGCCGCTTTCTTCGTCTGTCACCATGTGGAAGGATGGATCTTCTTGCACCATTTTCGTGAGCGCTGCTCCCATCTTTTCTTCGCCTCCTTTGAGTTTCGGTTTGACCGAAATGGAGATGACTGGTTCTGGGAAAACCATTGGCTCTAGGGTTGCGGGATTTTTGGGGTCGCAGATGGTGTGTCCGGTACGGACGTTCTTCATGCCCACAATCGCTATAATGTCGCCTGCTTGAGCCGAGTCAATTTCTTCGCGAGAGTTGGCGTGCATTTCTACCAAACGGCTGATGCGCTCGGTCTTGCCTGTGGCGGTGTTGAGTACGGTGTCGCCTTTGGATATCTTACCGGAGTACAAGCGGGTAAAGGTTAAAGCTCCGAAGCGATCGTCCATAATTTTAAATGCCAGGGCGCGCAATGGGCCTTCTGGATCGACGATCGCGAAATTGCCTGTTTCCTCGCCATCGAGATCAACTTCTGGCTGTGGCGAGACTTCCATCGGATTCGGCAGGTAGTCAACGACTGCATTGAGCACCAACTGCACGCACTTGTTCTTAAACGACGAGCCGCAGTAAGTCGGGAAAAATGCCATGTCGCGAGTACCCTTGCGGATGCACCGCTTGAGGTCTTCGATACTCGGCTCGTTTCCTTCGAGGTACTGTTCCATCAGGTGATCGTCCTGCTCGACGGCAAGTTCGATCAACTGTTCGCGGTATTTCTCGACATCATCCACCATATCGGCTGGAACATCGGTAATTTCGTAGTTCAGCGGATCGCCAGAATCATCCCAGATCCAGGCTTTGCGGGTCAGCAAATCTACCGCGCCGCAAAACTTTTCTTCAATGCCGATCGGCAAAACCATTACCATTGGTTTAGCTGCGAGGACTTTATCGACTTGCTTGACAACTCGGTAAAAATCTGCACCCGTGCGATCGAGCTTATTGATGTAGACAATACGAGCAACTTTAGAATCGTTAGCGTAGCGCCAGTTAGTTTCAGATTGCGGTTCAACTCCACCCGAACCGCAGAATACACCGATGCCACCATCGAGAACCTTCAGCGAACGGTAAACCTCGATCGTAAAATCGACGTGTCCGGGAGTATCAATGATGTTGAGCTGATGCTCGTTCCAGAAGCAGGTAGTAGCAGCGGATTGAATCGTAATCCCGCGCTCTTGCTCCTGTTCCATGAAGTCAGTCGTCGCCGCGCCTTCGTGAACTTCACCGATTTTGTGGATTTTGCCTGTCAGTTTCAGGATTCTTTCAGTTGTGGTGGTCTTGCCAGCATCTACGTGGGCGAAGATGCCGATATTTCGATAACGAGTGAGATCTTTCATAATTAGCGTTGAGATTAAATGCGACGAACCGTCGGCGACCAACTGCAAGCTTGACAAGCGAGGAATTAATTCTGCCTTACCAGCGAGTACGGGCTGGATTTCCTTTTCCCTGTTTTTGGCAGGACTATCTTAATTTTGACACTTCTCCGTCATTCCTGCGAAGGATTCTTGGGTGAATAAGAAGACCGGGCGGTTGAAACCGCGTCTACACAAACAAAACCTGCCTCCGCAGGTTGAAGACCGGGCGGTTGAAACCGCGTCTACACAAACAAAACCTGCCTCCGCAGGTTGAAGAATGGGCAGTTAAAATTGCGTTATTTTATTCAGTCCGCGGAGGCGGACTTCGTTTTTGTAGAAGCGGTTTCAACCGCCGTCTAATAGAAGAGAAGACCGGGCGGTTGAAACCATAGGTCTAAGTCAAAATCGAGCCACTCATCATCCGGCGATATCTCCGATCCAATTCATCCCGAACCACCGGCCACTGATTCAAACTTTCATCACTCTCAATTACCATTTGAGCCGCCGCCCTCGCCAACTCCAAAACCTCCTGATCCTCAACCAAACTCGCCAAAGCAAAATCCGGTAAACCCGACTGCCGCATTCCCAAAACCTGACCAGGCCCGCGCAATCTCATATCCATTTCTGCAATGAAAAAGCCATCTTGAGATTGTTCTAAAACCTTCATTCTCTGCATAGCTTCCGCAGTCTTGGAACCGGGCATTAACAAACAATAAGAACGGCTTTTGCCCCGACCAACTCGACCCCGCAACTGGTGCAATTGCGACAGTCCAAAACGCTCCGAATTTTCAATCATCATTACCGTTGCATTCGGCACGTCCACTCCCACTTCAACCACAGTCGTAGATACTAAAATATCAGTTTCTTTGTCCCGAAACTTAGTAATTGCCTCATCTTTGTCAGCACTGCTCATCCTACCGTGGAGCAAACCCACTTTAAATTCAGGAAATATACTTTTTTCGAGTTTCTCTTTTTCCTCAATTGCCGATCGCACATCCAACTTTTCCGACTCCTCCACCAGAGGCAGCACCACATAAACCTGACGGCCGCTCGCCACTTCCCGGCGAATCAGATCGTAAGCTTGGATGCGTTCTTTGGCAGATAGAACAGTCGTTTGAATCGGCTGCCTGCCGGGGGGAAGTTCATCAATTTGACTCACGTCTAAATCGCCGTGGAGCGTCAGCGCCAGCGTCCGGGGAATGGGAGTTGCGGTCATCGTCAAAACGTGGGGAGATTCACCTTTTTGCTGCAATTTAGCGCGCTGCTGCACACCGAATCTGTGCTGTTCATCAATTACTGCCAAACCCAATTTATGGAAATTTACCGTATCTTGAATCAGCGCGTGAGTTCCCACTAAAACAGGTAATTCTCCGGTTTCTAACTGGCTGTGAATTTCCCGGCGCTTTGCTACCTTTGTTGAACCAGTTAACAGTTCGACAGACAAGTGCATCAAATTAAACCAACCTACCAATTTGCGGTAATGCTGTTCTGCTAAAACTTCTGTTGGTGCCATTAAAGCGGCTTGATAACCGGATTGAATTGCTGCTAGCATTGCGACTACGGCGACTACGGTTTTGCCCGCGCCGACATCGCCTTGTACTAATCTGTTCATCGGTTGCGGCGAAGCTAAATCGTTGAGGATGTCGTTAATTACTCTTTCTTGAGCATTTGTCAACGCAAAAGGCAATATTTGGTAAAAATCTGCGATTAATTTACCACTAGGAAGGATGACTGCACTAGCTTGAGCTTTTCTTTGGGTTTGGCGACGCTTTAAAAGTCCTAATTGTAGGTAGAAAAATTCGTCAAAAACTAAGCGGCGGCGGGCGGCGGATAGACAATCGCGATCGAGCGGGAAGTGAATATTTGCCACCGCATCGGCTAAACCCATTAAGCCGTAACGATCGCGCAAATCCTCCGGTAGTGATTCCGACAACAGTTTCGCGGCGGGAATTGCAGCTAAGATCGATCGTCTCACGGAACCCGCATCCACCCCTTCCGTCAGCGGATAAACTGGTATCAGGCGGCCGACTTTCATAGATTCGATCGCACCGCCGGAATCGTCTAATACTTCTAACTCAGGATTTTCTAAAGTAATCCCATATTTACCCTGTTTCACCAACCCCGAAGCAGCGACTACCGCACCAGTACAATACTCGCGCTTTTTGAATTCTTGCCAGCCGCGATTACTGTAGCGAGGGCCTGCAAAAAAGCGACTAATTTTAATTTCTCCGGTACTGTCTTTTAAAATTACTTCTAATATCGTTAACTTCTTATTTTTCGGGCTAGAAAAGCAATTGCAGCGCTTTACTTCGGCGATTAAAGTGACTGTTTCCCCAGCTACTAACTCGCGAATTCGTACTTGCTTTGCATAGTCGATGTGGTTGCGGGGATAGTAGTAAAGCAAGTCGTATACGGTGTCTAAACCGAGTTTTAGCAAGCGGTTGCCGTTGGCGGGGCCGATGCCGGTCACGCGCGTTAACGGTTGGTCAAGGGTCAGGCTGGCTGCTGGGGGTGCTGTATTCAGGGGTGCGGTTCGGGGGGCAGAAACGGCTGGGATGATTGTATGAAGAGCGTTTTGTTCGATCGGGTGCTGGGTTTTTTCTTCCCAAACTTGCTCCATTTGTCTGAGAAAACTGACCGTAATCAAGAGCAAATGCTGGCGCTGTTCGAGATCCTTCTGAGGGTAGATGTCAAATTCAGCAGCTAGTTGTCTAGCTCGATCGCGCGAAGAACCCGCCACAGCGCCTGCAAGCTGTCTCAAGCTGAGGCCCAGAAACTCGCTGAAGCGGTATTGACTGCCCTGAAGGTCGTTAAATCCGCGATCGGCTTCTACTGAAAGAGCTTTTTGCAATCGCTGCCATTCTGGTCGATCGATAGTCATATCAATTTATAAAAGAAGGAAGAAGGAAGAAGAAAGAAGGAAGAAGGAATAAAAGCTTATGTTTCAGGAATTTAACAAGGTTGTTACAGTCTTGGCGGTTGTCATAACTTTTGTTTAAAAGAGCTCCTACCAAAAAAAGTATAGCACCGAGAACTGAGAAACCCAGTTTATCTAATAAACCTGGTTTCTCAACACCCTAAAAGCTTTAGGTTTTTCCCCTCAAACCTCGAACCTGCATCCGTTAAATCCCGTACATTGCTGGTTGCCGAACTTCCTTCTTCCCTCGAAGCTCTTCCTTATGTCAACTGACAACTGACAACTGACAACTGTCAACTGTCAACTGTCAACTGTCAACTGACAACTGACTAATCTTCAAACCAACTCGATCGCCAAGCCGACTCAGCTTCCACCACCGCCATTTCCCGCTGCTTTTTCTGGTAATCGCGGCCGAGGGAGTTCAATTTTACAGAGAGGTTGCGAATTTGCTGGCGCCAAGCCGAGGTTCCCGCATCAGCAAACTCTATTTCCGACAACCGCAGTTTAATCGCTGTAATGTGCAAAGCATTAGTACCCGGTCTTTTTTTCAAGTTTGGCGGTGCTGGTGAGCTATCTGTTTCAATGATTAAGTTTAATAAGTTAGGTGGGCCCGCCACGCTGTCGCCGGACAATTCAGCACCAGAAGCAGCTTCTAGAACCTGTTCTGGCAATTGACTGGGCAAGATTCCCGACTGTTGCAGCAAGCGGTTGGTATCGCGAGAAAGCAGTTTGATCATCTGGGCGATCGACTTTTCAATACTATTTTGCCAGCGCGCCAAACTTTCGGGAGAATTGGCAGTTGGCACCTGGTAATTGGCCACTGAAAATAAATATTTAATGGCGGAAAGTTGTTTGTTTTCCTCTTCTTCCTCTTCTTCCTCTTCTTCTTCTTCTTCCTCTTCTTCCTCTTCTTCCTCTTCTTCCTCTTCTTCCTCTTCTTCCTCTTCTTCCTCTTCTTCTTCCTCTTTTTCCTCTTCTTCCTCTTCTTCCTCTTCGTGTTTGTCTAAGTCCTCTTCCTCTTCCTCTGCTTCTGATGCAGTCACCAGCGATCGCAATTTTTCCTCCGACGCCGCAGCCAAACGCCTTACAGACTGCTGCATTTTCTGCCGCCCGTCGAAGGACAACTTGAGAAACGACTCAGGCACCGCTTGAGTGCAAAGGTGATAACAAGCCAAAATTAACTGCTGCCGCACCGCTTGTCCCAACGCAGTTAAATAACCTTCGTAGGTACTGCGAAACTCTAAATTTAAGACTGCTAAGGCCTCTTCGAGTCCTGCCAAATCTTGCTCTATGCGCTCTCTTGCTCCCACCATATCTCCCGTATAAAATTAAAATAGGACGTATAAAATTAAAATAGAACGATCGGCAAAAAACCCGGTTTCTGCCACAAATTGTCTGACTCAAAGAGTGAATTCTGCTTAGAAACCGGGTTTTTAGTACGCAGTGTATGAGTCCTGCAAAAATTAAAAATTAAAAATGCAAAAAATTAGCTTTTCACATTTTTAATTTTTAGTTCTCAATCTTAATTTCCGATTAGCTAACAGCACCGATTTGGGCTGCAACTTCATCGGCAAAGTTAGCTTCTACTTTCTCAATGCCTTCGCCGAGCACAAAACGCACGAAGCGGCGCACTTCGACCTTTTCGCCGATTTGGGCGATCGTTTGTTTCACCAACTCTTCCACCGAGATATTCTGATCTCTAATAAAAGGCTGATCCATCAAAGATAACTCTTTCAAACGCTTATCAATCCGCCCTTGAACAATCTTTTCTTTGATGTTTTCTGGCTTGTTGCCCAAGTCATCCTTGCCCATTTCAATTGCCTTTTCGCGATCGACAATTTCGGCGGGGATATCTTCAACTTTCACGTATTCCACATTTGGGCAAGCTGCAATTTGCATCGCAATATTCCGCACCAAAGCTTGGAAATCTTCGCGGCGGGCGACAAAATCGGTTTCGCAGTTAACTTCCACTAAGACACCGACGCGGCCGCCAGTGTGAATGTAGCTGCCTACAATACCTTCAGAGGCAACTCTTCCACCTTTCTTGCCTGCCGAAGCCAGACCTTTTTTGCGAAGCCACTCAATTGATATTTCGACATCGCCATCGTTTTCAACGAGGGCTTTTTTGCAGTCCATCATGCCCGCGCCAGTTTTGTCGCGCAGTTCTTTAACAAGTTTTGCAGATATGTCCGCCATCTTCTTTAAGTTCCCAATCAAATCAAAATTAGTTATTAGTCATTAGTCATTAGTCGTTAGTCATTAGTCATTAGTCATTAGTCTTAATGTTAATGATTAGACAAGAGTTAAGAAATAGCAAGTCAGCCTTCTGGCGGATTTGGTACCTGTAGCACCTGAATTAATTTTGGCGCTAACACTGCGGAATGCTTTTGTCAGAAATCTACTAATGACCGAGACTAATGCCATTTACAATTAAAAATTAAAAATGTCCAATTAAAAATTATTATTTTTAATTTTCAATCTTTAATTTTTAATTGCCTGGTGTCAGATGCCGATCGCAATACTAGCTTTCGGTTTCTGCGCCTTCAGCGTCGGCTGCTTCGTCGGGATCTACATAATTGGGGTCATCCAATTCTTCGATTTCGACATCGTATTCAGCGCCTTCGTAACCACCTTCATAGTCGTAGTCTTCGTCACCTTCGCCGACTTGTTGACCGTGACGACCTTCGTAGATGGCATCAGCCAACTTGCCGACAATCAGTTTGATCGATCGAATAGCATCATCATTTGCTGGAATCGCAATGTCAACCAAATCTGGGTCACAGTTGGTATCCAACAGAGAGACGATCGGAATTCCCAGCTTTTGGCATTCCAACACAGCATTATACTCGCGGCGTTGGTCTACCAGCACCACTCCGTCAGGAATCTTACGCATAGTTTTGATTCCGCCCAGATACTTCTGGAGTTTGGCCATTTCTCGGCGCAACACTGAAGCTTCTTTTTTCGGCAGCAAATCTAGAGCGCCGATTTCCTCGCGGCGTTCCAAATCCTTGAGGCGTTCCACGCGGGACTTAATCGTCGTCCAGTTGGTGAGCATTCCCCCCAGCCAGCGCTGGTTGACGTAGTAAGCACCGCAGCGTTGAGCTTCTTGGGCTACAATCCCCGCAGCTTGGCGCTTTGTACCCACGAACAAAAACTTTTTACCTTTTTCCGAGGCCACTCTCATGTACTCGTAGGCTTCTTCCATAAGCTGAGCGGTTTGCACGAGGTCGATGATGTGAACCCCGTTGCGCTCTGTAAAAATGTAGGGAGCCATTTTCGGATTCCACCGACGGGTTTGGTGTCCGAAGTGAACCCCTGACTCTAACATTTGAGCCAAACTAACTACTGGCATTGTATTTTTAACTCCTGTATTCGGGTTAATCCTCCACCCGGTAGTATTTCTGAGGGTTTGCGCCCTTGAAACACCCGAAAACCCGGATGTGCGAATTTAAACAACTTTTCTAGTCTATCACAGGGCTTACCACTTTTTCTGACTATCTTAGATCCGTAGGGTTGGGCTGCCGGTGCGCGCCCGCTTGAGTGAGATGCGGGTGCGTAGATTGGGTGCGGGGGCGCACGCTACGGTTAGAGTGACTAGCAAGCGCATCTTAATAAACCCAAAATTCAGGTTTGAGGTTGTCAAAGCCTTTGTTAGCCTGTGAGACAATGGCGTTGGTGCGTGTCTTGTGCCTTATAGTTCGATCGAGCTTGTATTCATTTTGTTCGATCGGTAATTCTGCCAGCTTTACCAGAAAGAATTGGTTTAAAGCCGGAACCCTTCTAAGGAGAAATTAAAAGCAGACTATTTATTACCCCAATCCTCTTCCTTATTTTGTCAAGTGCTGTCAACCCTTATCCCTTGCGAGCGGGCAAGCTGTCAACTGTCAACTGTCAACTGTCAACTGAATGCCGTCCCTTCTCGATCCGCAAAAACCCCAAAGCTAAAAACGCCATGCCCATCCCCATTCTCGTCCTGCTGGAAGTTCTAATTGTGATCGCACTTTCCCGACTTGTCGGCTTAGGATTTCGAGCGATCAAACAACCTCAAGTCATTGGAGAAATTGTAGCAGGAATTATGCTAGGGCCTTCTCTTTTCGGTTTGGTCGCACCAGATTTAGCAACAGCACTTTTTCCAGCCGAAGCCGTTCCCTTCCTCAACGTGCTGTCTGAGGTGGGGCTGATATTTTTCATGTTCTTGATTGGTTTAGAACTGAATCCCAAGTATCTCAAAAACAATTTAGATATAGCGATATTAACTTCCCACGTCAGCATTTTAGTGCCGTTTTCCCTGGGCAGCATCCTAGCACTGCTGCTGTATCCGATCGTTTCAAATAATAGCGTTTCATTTACAGCCTTTGCCCTATTTTTAGGCGCTGCGATGTCAATTACTGCCTTTCCAGTGCTGGCCAGAATTATTACAGAACACAACTTGCAAAATACAAAATTAGGGACGCTAGCCCTAACTTGCGCTGCTGTAGACGATGTGACGGCGTGGTGTTTGTTAGCGGTGGCGATCGCAGTTACGCGCACTAACTCGATGATCGGCGCTTTGCCGACCATTATTGAATCTATAATTTACATCGGTTTTATGTTGACTGTAGTGCGCTGGTTCTTGCAGCGGCTTTCCAAGCACTACAACCGCACGGGCAGATTAACGCAGTTAGTGCTGGCGGGAATTTACATGGGAGTTGTAGCTTCTGCCTTAATTACTGAATTGATCGGCATTCATTTAATCTTCGGTGCATTTTTGCTTGGTGTGGCTATGCCAAAAAATGCCGGACTCACCAGAGAATTAGCTGAAAAAACCGAAGATTTTGTCCTGATATTTCTGCTGCCAATCTTTTTTGCTTACAGCGGTTTGCGTACTCAAATCGGGCTGCTCAACAGTCCCGAATTGTGGCTGCTGTGCGCCGCAGTTTTAGGAGTAGCAATTATTGGAAAATATGTCGGCACTTACGTTGCTGCTAGAGTTTGTGGCATTAGCAATCGCGAAGCTTCGGCGCTTGGTTGGATGATGAATACTCGCGGTTTGACTGAACTAATTGTGCTGAATATCGGTCTGTCTCTGGGTGTAATTTCGCCGCTATTGTTTACGATGTTGGTGATTATGGCTTTAGTCACAACTTTCATGACTTCGCCACTGTTGGAGTGGACTTATCCAAAACGATTAATTCGGTTAGACATCTCAGAAGTGAGTTCAGAGGATTCAGAATTAAAAGATTCGCCAATGGCTGGAGAAAGCGCAGAAATCAACAATAAATTGCTGCCAACTTATCGAATTTTAGTGCCTGTTGCTAATCCTAGTACGCAGAAAGGTTTGCTGCAACTGGCGATCGCCCTGGCGCAGCCTGCGGCAGGTACGGGTGGTAGTGATTTGCAGTCGGCGGCGGTTCATCCTCTGAGTTTGATTGAATTAAATGAGGATTATGCCTTTCAAAGTACGCCCGCAGAAGCCGATCGCATTATCCAGGAACGGCGATCGAAATTATCAGAATTGATTGAGAGTTTGGAATTGCCGGATGCGAGAAAATTCGTGCATCCCATTATTCGGGTTACTAAGGATGTGGCGCGGGAAACGGCGCAAATCGCGGAAATCGATCGCGCGGATTTGATTTTGGTAGGATGGCACAGGCCTACTTTTAGCAGCAACCGTTTGGGAGGACGTGTCGGCCAAATTCTCAGCAGCGCTAAGGTGGATGTAGCAATTTTTGTGGACAGAGGCCGGGAACAGTTGAATAATTTGTTAGTGCCTTATGCGGCAAATATTCATGATGATTTGGGGTTGGAATTGGCGCTGAGACTGTTAGTTAATAGCGAGGAACGCCGTTTGACGGTGCTGCGGGTGGCGGTTGAGGGGGAAGAGGGAAATGAGCTGAGTTACGAGTTTCAGCGAGTGATGGAGCAGTTGCCGGCTGAGGTGCGATCGCGCATTGAAACTCCGATTGTGGAGGCTGCTGAGCCAATTCAAGCGGTGATTGCTGCTTCTGCTAATGCTGATTTGACGATTGCGGGTACGAGTCGGGAGTGGGGAATTGAACGCCAAACTTTGGGACAGTATACTGATGAGTTGGCGGTGCAGTGTCATTCTTCGCTGCTGATTGCACGGTGTTACGTTAAAGTGCGATCGCACTTAGCGTCGGTACTCACTCAAGGGTAGTTTGTTGACTGTTGACTGTTGACTGTTGACTGTTGACTGTTGACTGTTGACTGTTGACTGTTAACTGTTGTCATTGGAAGCAATGCCCAATGCCCAATGCCCAATCCCCAATCCCCAATTCCCAATTCCCAATTCCCCAAATTATGATTAATTTAAATTTCAAGTTGTTATCATTTTATGGTATTTCGATCGCCTTGGTTGCCGTGCTGTTTAAGGTAGTAACTGCTTACGGAGAAACAAATTTAAAGGCTCCTCCGGCAATTGCTGGAAGTTATCGCTTTGATGCTAAAAATTTGCCCGATTGCCTGAAATCTGATGCTTTGGTATTGACAATTGAGCAATCGGGTGTTTATTTGAGCGGTAATTTGCGATCGGGTAACAGCGAGGCCGATCGGGAAAAAATAGCCGAGGAGAAACCTTCTCTAGTTGGGAAGTGGGAAAATCAAGGGTTGAGCTTGTCGGGTGCGGTTCCTAATTTAGCGGGTTGCAGCGACTCCACAGCGATCGGTCAAAACAGTTCTGTTAAACTGCGAGGGATTGTGGACGGAGAAAGCCTCAAGGGAAAAATTAGTCTGACGGATCGGGCGGCGGCTAGTGATTTTACGGCTCAAAGAGAAGTGGCGGCGAAACCCCAGAAGCAGGAACATTGATCGATCGCCATCGGGAATCGAGAATCGGGAATGGGTAATTGTCAAATTCTTTGTCTCTCTCCGACTCTCCGCTTCTGGCGTGGCGAAGCAAGGAATCAAAAAGCTCCGGCGGCGGGGGCGGGGGAGTGGACGATCGAACTCCCGCCACCGGAACTCGCCTGCGACGGTCGGTTGCTGGTAGATTGATAAATATACTTAAAAGTGAATGATAAAAATAAAGTATCTCTGAGAAGTCCTTGGTTCAGAATTTGTCATGCCAAAGACCCCGCATAACCGTATAGTTTGTTTGGAATGGATGTTGCCGTGATCTTAATGCCGTCAGAAACTTCGCTTACCGAGTCAAACCCGTTGATTTTAGACAGTTTGCCAGACTTGTCGCCGAACGATGGCGGGTGTCCCCGCCGGGCTAGATTGCAAATTGATTTGATGTTGCTGGCGATCGAGGCCTTGTATCTCGGAGGTGCTGAAGAAATGCTGGCAGTGTCGAAGGAGTTGGAATTGGAGTCAATTATCAAAAATCGGGTTGCCTTTTGGCTGATGCGCAATACTAACCCGCTGAGACGCTATACCCAGCGCCGCTCCCTGACTGTTGTGGAGGCAAAGGCGCTGGTGGCGATCGCCTGTAATATGGCGCGCAAGTTAACTGCGACAATTCGGCAGTTGCTGCTAGATTCGCAGCAGTTGCGATCGAGAAATATACCCCTAAATCAGAACTTGGTGCTTTTCGAGTATTTAGAACGTTTTCGAGCTCACTTTCGATCGCGCATGAACCCCAAGCGATCAGTAGTTGTAGCTTATGATTCCGACGAAAAGCTGGACGAACTAGCTTTAAACTTGTTGAGCAAACTGCTATTTTGTACAGGAACAGCCGGAATGCAGCGCTTCTGGGTTAGCCTGTTTGATGGAGAAGTGGAGTAAAAATGACTATTAGGCGTCAGTACAGTCTGCCAAATTGCACCCTAGTTCTAGAAGGGTTGAGCGATGGATCGGCAGCCAGCCAGTTAGAGACACGGCCAGTGCTTTCCATACTAATGAGTGCTGAATGCTATGTGACAGGGATCGGAGAGCCCCTGACGGGGGGACGAGAATTTTTTGAAAGCTTAGTGAGGGCCGTCAGTAGCTACGCTCAAGAATTTATGAGCGGAGTCCATTATCCCGATCGCTACGGCCCGAATTTGAGCATGGTACAGTTCCACAGAATTGATGGGAATTCGCACCGTTTGACCGTTCTACCCGCCTCCACAGGCAGCACCACCCAAATAGATCAAAAAACAGAACTGTCGGCGGTCGTAGATTTGACGACGGTACAGCTATTTGACTTGGTAGAGGCGATCGACCAATTTTTTGCCGACACTCAGACGCTACCGGAATTGTCGCTGCAATTAACCCCCATTTCCAAGCGTTATATCAAGTCTGCCGAACCTTTGGCGCAGCGGAGTTTGCCCGCGGTGGTGGGGGTGTCGAGTTTGGCTTTAGCGGCAATGGCGTTTTTCTTGGTACCAGTCCCCGAAGTCCAGCGCCCCAGAGATCCGGTACCACAGCCCAATGCTGCCGGCCAGAATCTGGGAACGCCCAATCCGGGTGGTTCAGGTTCGCCGAATCCCAATCCCACACCTGCGGCTGACGGTTTGCTACCTGGGGATAAAACTCCGAAAGCTGAATCGAGTTCACCAACTCCGAGCACTTCGCCGCAGTCGGACACTTCACCCTTGGCCACACCGCAGTCGAGCATTTCACCCTTGTCCACACCGCAGTCGAGCATTTCACCGGAAAGCACGCCCAGTCCTGTTTCCGAAGGTTCGCCCAGCCCTGGGGCAGCAGCCGTGCCGATTACAGATGCGGCAGAAATTGAGGTGTTGAAGGGTAAACTTTCCCAACAAATTGACGGAGTTTTGAAGAATCAGCGTGCTGTTGATGCGGAGTTGGTTTATCGGGTGAGTGTGGGTAAAGACGGCGCGATTGTCGGTTATAAGTCGGAGAATTCCGCAGCAGTCGCGAGATCCGCGGATGCGCCGTTGTCGGAGTTGCTTTACAAACCGGTTGGCACCAGGCCACCTGCGGAACCGCTGGCTGATTTCCGAGTAGTTTTTGCACCGGGTGGCACTGTGGCAGTCACTCCTTGGTAATGGTTGATTGTTGACTGTTGATTGTTGACTGTTGACTGTTAACGGTTGACTGTTAACGGTTGACTGTTGACTGATACCAAATCCCGCTTAAATGCTCCCTCAATCTCTTAGTCTGCGGAGGCAGACTTGGTTTTTCTAGTAGCGATTTCAATCGCCGAATCATCTACAAACCGATTGCTGATTCAAATTCCTGTCGGTGCGATCGGCTCAATGTCTGGGTCAAATCCTCCGACTTGATTTGTGCGAATTATCCACAAAAATGCTCCCTGTTTTAAGAGAATTTTGGCAATTTCATCTTGAGTTCGCTTGGGTAGCATTGTTCGGTAACTAATCGCAGCTTTGATCAAGTTCACGATACCAGCAAAAAAAGTTTTTTTCAGTTCCGAATCAATCCCCGCCAATCTCGTATTTTTGCGCCAATCTGGACGGACAATACCAAGGGGAATTAATACTTTTTCTAAACTCTCTCCCAAAGCTACTAACTGATGAAATCTTTTGGTTTGTGCGTGGGTAGGATTTGTTTTTAGCCAGTCCTGAATTTGAGGATTTGACTCGATTTCGGCAGTGATTTTTTTAATCGTAGCGTAAATTGCCTGACTGGAATCTTGGACGCAAGAAGTTGCTGGCGTGACTAAAGTTGCACCGGTGCCGTCTCCGCTGCGGTAGCGCGCCATCATAATATCTAGTTGCTGGTTTAATTCGGTTAAAGGCGACAAAATGATGCCGTCAAAATCGTAGTCGTAACACACGCAGTCTAATTTACAAATAATATCGCACATCGGGCGATCGCCCAACCAGCCGCGCTGCAAGTCTCCCATGTAACTTTGCCATTTGCTCGAACCTGCCACAATTCCATCGGGGTTGTGGGCATAAACTTGTTTGTATTCTATGTCAAAACGTAGTTCGCTGGTAAAGCGATCGCGCACAACTTTTGCTACTCCAAAAGCAAAATGTCCGGTGACAATTCCCAGCGGTGCCGATTCGCCTTTTTTGCCACCGATACCGCCGAAACAGTGAATCACAATGCCGATGTCTCCTTCTTGCCAAGGGGAGATTGCAGTGTTTTCTGTAGCGTCATTTGGCGATAACAATACTCTTTTTGCTTGTCCTTTTTCAGCGGTGGTATTTTGCCAGTTTTCGCTGCTTAAATAAGCCAGAGATTTTTTCAGTCCGAAATGTGTTTCATCCGGTGTTAATTGGGCAATTTTGCGGGGTTCGATTGCCTGCACTACAAAAATACTGTCTTCGTCTTTTTCGCCGTAAATGTACCAGCCGTCTGGATTTAATGGCGATTGTTCGATCAGGTGATTGGTAGACCTCGCTATGCCATTTTTATCTGGCTGTACTTGCGGAATCCGAATGATTTCGGCCGCGCCGTCAAATTGTTGGGATGTTTTGCTGAAATGCCGGACAATAAATTTGTCGCTGTCGGGTTTTTGGCGCTGTAAAATTGAGACCAATGCACACAAACGTCCGATAATTTGTACTGGTTCGCGATCGATAATTAGTTCTTGCCGATCGCTGCTGCTGTCGTTGATGACAATCACTGGCCTGCGTAGCATCACAGTCACGCTGTCTTCGCGTCTGCTACCTGCTAGAGTTTCTAGAGGGCCGACATTTCGCCAACCGTTCAATCTATCTGGATGAATATTGCCTGATTTTTGACTTTTTTGAGTTTGCTTAGTGAAACTGATATCTTGACTGACGGCGTGGACAAAAAACTGTACTTGACGATTTGTACTCCACTTCAACAATGCTATTTTTCCAATAAAACTTTGATATTTTTTTGGTGCATTTATTACTTCAAAAAATACTGATCCATAGGTCTCGCGCTGTTCGCTTAATGGTAAAATTAAGCGCCCATGCCAAAGTGCGATCGGGTTGTATAGATAGGCAACTGCTGCTGAATCTTCGCAGACGATCTCTGGCTCAAGCGGTTCTGAAATCTCGCTTTCTCCTCCCCAAAAAGCCGCTGTATAACTTGCATCATTTTCAACAAACTGCGGCTCTAAAAAAACGTTTTTAGCTGCGGCAAAATTGGCAGTTGAGTATCGCGATCTTTTGGCTAATTTTGCTCTAAAAGAATGGCGATTTTCCTCCAAATTATCCTGCAACCAATTGATAAAAATCCGAATACAAATAAAAACTGTTAGACCGAAAACAACAGCCAAAACAGTCAGCAGCAGAGTCAAAATAAATTGCTCGAAAAATTGACCTGCAAGTAAAAGAATTGTGGGTCTGATCGAAGAAGATGCCGCCATAATATCTAAAAACGAGTTTTAGGTTCGATCCAGTCTGTGCTGGCTTGAGTGCCGAAAACTAGGGGTTTGTCTTCGCTGACAGATACTGTTTGGCCGGTCGTATCGACGGCGCAAAGAGGCCAAGATCGATCGCCCAAATTGCCGGCACGGAACAGAACTTGTCCGGGACAAACTTGACTCCAACCCAACAATACAGCATGAGTGTAAAGACTGCGAGCCGGAGCAACGGTATAAGTGTAATTATCATTTTTATCCCAAATGACCGCGTAGTCGGACATATCGGAAGAGTTGAACAGCGCTTCAAATTCGCGGGCGAGAACGCGGGAACCGTCTTGATTCCAAGAAACAGGCACTAAAATGGCGATCGTCCCGGACATATCTGTGTCATCGCTAGCATACATTCCGCTTTCCGCCAGCGGCGAAGCAGCCGCCACCGTTTGCAGTTCCCCGGTTTTGAGATTTTCCACAAACATGACGCTACTAACCCGACACTCGGCTAATTCCGGCTGTACTTGCAACTCAATTCGACTGTAAGCCGCGTATTGGCCGTTAGTTGAAACTAAGGAAGGACTGCGATAGTAACGGAGGCCCGTGCCGCTAGTTGAACTCACCTTAGCGTGAGTGTCACTAATCCATTCCCAAGGAACGGGATAGGCGCTATTTAAAGGGTCGGTCATCGGTTTTTTGTCCAGAAGGTCTACAGTATTATCTAACAGATTTAGGCTTACACGCGGGGGACTAGAAATCCGGTTTCTCAGCAGATGCTGCGCGGCTAAACCCCAGATTTCTAGAAACCGGATTTCTTTTTTAGATTAGACATCTTGCAAAAGTCCTTTTAATTAAATTTTAGGACGGGCTAGAAGCCCATCCCACAAGAAAGAAAGATTTTTGTGGGATGGGCCGGAGATCCCGTCCCAGCTACTTTTGCAATCTTGTCTATTTGAGATTGGAGAAAAAATCTCAAATCTCAAATCTCAAATCAGATAGGATAGTATCGAAATTAATCTGGTATGTGCACCGAGAGGGAGGTAACATGACGCGAACTTCTAAACAAATACCTTCAATCCCCCCGACTCGCGCCTCCAAGTCGCGGGGAAAAGGCTTGCTTGTACTGTCGCTGATATTTCGATTGCTGCTGCTGGGAGTAGGCAGCGGTTTTGCGTGGGTTTTGGGGATGACGATCGCCCAAATTTACCCCTCACGCGCCACGGAAATGCCGATCGCCGAGAGATTGCTGCGCCTAACTCAAAATTTGACCCCCAGCCCGAAACGCGCCCCAGCAAAGCAAATTCCGGCGCTTCCCGCACCAACCGTTACACCGAGTCCCCAGTCAAAAGTCAATCCGGCCTTGAGAGAGAAATTGCAAGGAGATTTGAGACAGTTGCAGGGCGAGCTCAACGCGCTAATTGGGCGCACAGCGGCTTTAGAGAGTCAGTTGGGTAGCAGTCGCCCGACGGAAACTTTGGAAAAGCGGTTGCAGTTGATGTCGCGGGAATTGGCTGCAACCGCAACTGCAACCGCTTCTCCTCTGGCTTTACCCACATTAAGCCCTGGAAATGCCAACGCGCAGCCGCAGAATGCGAAAAATCCGTTTGGAGGGGATGGGCTGATGGTAACTCTCCCCAGCGATGTTTTGTTTGATACGGGCAGCATTTCTCTGCGGGCTGGAACCAGTGCGATTTTGGACAATTTGGTGGCGGAGTTGCGCAGTTCTGAGGGGGCGACGGTGCGGGTTGCGGGCCACACTGACGACGTGGGGGAAGAGGCGGAAAATCGCAATGTCTCGTTGGCGCGGGCTCAGGCTGTGGTGCAGTATTTGTCTGGTGTCCTCGGTCAGAGTTATCATTGGGTGGCGATCGGCTACGGGGAAAGTCGCCCTTCGGTGGATAATAGTTCTGATATCAATCGGCAGCGCAACCGCCGCATTGAAGTGGCAATTAGTCATTAGTCATTAGTCATTAGTCATTAGTCATTAGTCATTAGTCATTGGGCATTGGGCATTGGGAATTGGGCATTGGGCATTGGGTATTGGGCATTAGTCATTAGTCATTAGTCATTAGTCATTAGTCATTAGTCATTAGTCATTGGTCATTAGTTAGCGGGCTTCTAGATACTAGACTTATTTCCTAAGTCTTTGATTGATAGATCGACCGCAGATATGAGCGGATAAACACAGATCAACGCAGATGATTTCAATATAGTTTGTGAATTCTGACAATTCAAGTCTACTGTGTTGAATGTTCAAGGTGTTATAGACGGTAAGTCAGAATTATTTTTAGCTTGATTTATTGTCTCTCGATGTTCACTCCTCAGCTTCGGTTTTAAATACAAGTTCTCAACTAAAGCCGCCACTCCCGCAAACCAAGGCGGCACAATTATTGCGCCGATAATTCCCAATACTTGCACGCCTCCCAAAACAGACAGCAATTGATATAAAGGATGCACGCCAACCGAGGAACCAACCAGCAACGGATCTAGTACGTAAGTTTCTAAGTTTTGGATAAATACAAATAAGAGCAATACCCACAAAAGTATCCAGCCGCCTTTAGCTAACGCTACGATTAATGCTGGTACTGCGCCCAAAACTGGGCCGATGAAGGGAATCAGATTTGTCACACCTGCGATCGCACCTAAGCCTAAAGCAAACTCCGGCATTCCCAAAACGCTCAAACCTGTGGTAATAAATATCCCTAAAATGCCGGAAACCAACACCCGCCCGCGAATGTAACTCCCCATCCTTTGACCGATGGGAGTTGCTTGGGCGGCTAATTTTTCATCCCAAGGTTTCGGGAAAAACTGCACCAAACTTTTAATTAATGTGTCGCTGTCGGCTACCATGTAACCGGAAATAAATAATGCTAAAACTAAACTGAAGAAGCCGCCGAGAATGCCTCTTGTTAAACTGTACGATCGCAAAACCAGTTGTTGGCTAGATCGGTAGTGATAAATATGTAGTGATTAGATATTCATTGGCTCAAAACATAGTTGTAATGATGGATAAAATACCAAATAG